>LRSL01000087.1 GCA_001563335.1 Candidatus Thorarchaeota archaeon SMTZ1-45
AGCAAGTGTACTTGTTCTAGGTACAGGTCCAATCGGAATTTTGAGTGTACATGTTGCCAAATTGCGAGGTGCCTCTGTGGTCTATGCATCGGAAATACAGTCTGCGCGACTCGAGATGGCAAGGAAGGCAGGTGCTGATGCTATCATTGACCCTTCCAAAGAATCGTTACCTCTTCGAGTTGAGAGTTTGACTGATGGAGTAGGCGTAGATGTGATTGTAGAATGTACTGGTGCTCCTGGACCCAGCTCTGAATCTTTTCAGCTTGTTAAACGAGGCGGAATGATACTTGTTCTTGGCATAAGCGAGGAACCAGTAGAGGTAGATTTCATGAGAGGTGTTCTGAACGAGCTCAGCCTAATGTTTAGTTACCTAGGCTACCTGGAGTTTCCTGAAGCGATTCGCCTTCTCGCAGAAGGTGTGATAGATCCATTACCAATGGTCACAAGAGTCATATCATTAGACCGTGTTGTGGAAGATGGATTTCAAGTGCTTACTCGTCCTGATAATCAAGATGTGAAAGTGCTAGTGAAGATATAGTTGGAGGAAGATTGTATGAACAAAAGAATGGTTCTTGGATCAGATGAATACTTGAGCAAATTCAAGGAGAAGATTAACAGCGATAAAGAATACGCTGAACTTGCCAGTAGTGTGGATGATTCCTATACACTTGTATTGCAGTCGGAGCCAGACAAAGGAATCCAGGAAACAAGGGTTGTCGGTTTTGAGATTAAGGAAGGAAAAATGACAGATATCTGGACTGGGGAACGAGAAACGTCCTTTATTCTTAGTGCACCATATCGTGTCTGGGTAGACATACTCCTTGGTAAAATCGGGGCAAATAGGGCATTCATTACTCGTAAGCTAAGTATCAAGGGAAACATGCCAAGGTTACTAAAAACTGCTAAAGCTACTGATAAGCTAGTAACCTTGTTACGTGAATTACCAACAGAGTTTCATGGTGAATACAAAAGCAAGTCATTCGGTTGATTGTTAATCTAAAATATTGAAACCAACAGACAGTGGTGAATTTCAAGAGAGTATATTACTATCTATGCAACAGCCTTTCGCGTTTTCGAACGTTTCTTGCATACAGAGGGGTTCTTTTCTTTCTCTGAAATTAGAAAATAAATTGGGGACGTGAATACGGTGACTGTTCTATCACATCCTGACAGAGAAGAGAGATCTTCTCACTTCCAGCAATCCATAAAGGTACTCTCAAACCGACCAATTCGCTTGGCAGGTTCATTTTTCCTGCTAGCACTCGTTTTCAGAGTTGTCGATATATTCATTCTAGAGATGAATGAAACCGATTTTGGTATACTGCCTTCCAAAGTCATTCCAATTATTCTAATCCTTCTCTATCTAAGAAAAACTGGAAGAAATATATCGGAAATTGGTATTCACAAAGGAAGTTTGGGCAATAATGTAGTCTTGGGGATTCTTGCTGTTCTTTTCTTCAACGGGATTTTGATTGGTGGGACTTTCCTGACGCTTGTAACCCTTGGGTTCAACTCATACTTTTCAATCTACAAACTGGACTATCTTACATATGATCTTGTTTTTCAGACTGCAAACGCATTCATGGAGGAGATGCTCTTTAGGGGATTAATTCTTGTATGCTTTATGTCGGTAATGCGTCCAATAAGAGCCAACATACTCCAAGGATTTGTTTTTGGTCTATGGCATGTTGTTTGGCCTATCAACTCCTATCTTGGCGGTCTTATCAATTTAGGAGCTGCTATTAGTTGGAGCCTTGAATATGTACTCTCTAGTATGTTGATTGGTCTACTCTTTGGCTATATGTATCAAAGAACGAATAGTCTGATTGGTCCAATATTCTTTCATTTCTTTGTGAATCTCGCCAGCGTATATGTGAATGTGGAACCGTCCATTACTATTGTCAGATTGGCACTAGGAGCACTAGCACTGATATTGACTCTTATTGCAATAAGGTTCCTCACGAAGAAACATCAGATCATGATGGCAGATCTCAAAGATACTAAGGAGTAGAAGTGAATCTCAAGGTTGGTTTTCTATATGGGGGAGCGTAGCTTGATCCCTTAGCCAATCAGGATGGACACCGATACTGCTCAAAAGTATGTCACAGGGAAAATCAGTGCATTGGATACAATATGAGAGATTCCTCGCCTTTCTGCTACACTTGTATATATCACAATCTGGTCTGCTATCAGTTCCACAACCCTTGCAAACTTTGTTCATATAATATCGACATGAACCACAGTACAATAGGCAAGGGATTGATAATCCATTCATTCAAATAAGAGATCCTCCATAGATGTACTCTAAACTATCCTAAAGTATAACCGTTGTTCAAAACGCAGTTGGTTTGGATCAATCTCAAACTCAGTCAACCTGTCTAAATTCGCATAATAAAGTGGCATACGCATGTCCATCAAATTTGCTTGCCTCTTGCATAGCCGATACTTACGAAGTTGAGAGAGCGCATGAGCTACTGTTCTTGGTGCAAGATTCGATTTCTTAGCTAGCTGGTTCGGAGTCAGAGGACCTTCAGAAACCAATCTGTCTAAGACCAGTACAGCACTCCTTGCAAGCGTTCCAACTTTCAATATCATTAACCACATCTAATTTTGTTACACTAGATTTGTGTAACATATCAAAATAAATGTTATGATTATGTTACACTAATCACGTGTAACAAAGTATTTATACAAACATACAAACGTAGTCTTATGATTGATGATCAAGATGAATTGCTTCGGGTTCTTTCAGAAGAGATAGGACTTACTCCCTATGAGGCACGAGCCTATGTAGCGGTTCTTTACTATGGGCCTCTTACTCCGAAAGGTGTGAATCAGAAATCAGGAATTCCTCGTCCAAGGACATATGATGTCCTGAATAGTCTAGTAGGAAAGGGACTGCTGATGGAACAACCTGGAAAACCTTCAAAATATCTTGCTGTTGATCCAAGTATTGGATTGAAGAAAATGATGGAAGATCTTGAAGCTAAGGCAGTTCGTCAGGTCAAGCAACAATGGGAATCTGTGGAAGGTCTTGTTTCATCGCTATCAGGCCCATATGCAATAACTCGTGATAGTAGTTTCGAAGAGGATGTCATTTGGGTCACACGACGAGACAGTGCGATGATTGCAAAATACAGCGAAGCTATAAAGAATGTAAAAAAAGGGTTCATAGTTGCAACGGCTTCACCCAATCCAGCAGATAAAGTTACTCTAGCAGCAGTTAGATATGCATTAAAGAAAAAGAAATCATCAAGAGTGATTCGAAACATCAACTCAAATTGGCCGAAGAAGGATCTTGAGGAGTACGAGGAATTAATCAAAATGGGTGATGACATAAGACACCTCGAATATGAAGGACTTACATTCGCAGTGTTCGATCAGAAGGATATTGTGCTGTGGTTGCCTCCATATCCTTCAACCCGCACAGTTTGGATCAAGCTACCACAACTAGCAAAGATTCTCATCAATCATTTTGAAACACTTTGGGAAAAAAGTGAACCAGCTCAACCTTTGCTTCAAAGGTTAAAGGATAAGAAATGAAATAAGAAGGCGGCAATTATTGAAATTCGAATACTTCACTGATGAGGAATATCAGGAAGCTTTCGACCAGTTTGGTGGAATCAGGTCAGAGATAGCAGATTTTGTGTCAAAAAAACACACAGGTCATGTAAGAACCATATTGGATATACCAGCAGGTCATGGCTATCACATTGCTGAGTTCTCCAAGATTTACCCTAAAAGGCGCCTTGTTGCTGTGGGACTTCCAAGTGATCTTCCATCCTTCAGAGGATTAAGAAACGCTAATGAATCATACCAGCAACTATTCAGAAATTTGGAGTATCTTTCTTGTGATGCAACTGAGTTGCCTCTAGAAAATTGCACATGTGACCTGGTCGTTAATTTTCTGGGGCTTGAAGATATTCGAATGACAAAAGGTGAAAGGGGAGTGATAACTGCTCTATCTGAAATGGTACGAATTCTCGGAAGGGAGGGCACTCTTCAAATAAGTCTGGTTGAGTATGGTGATCTCCCTGAGGAAAAAATTGCTGATGAGGTGTGGAAATCTATCGGACTCAACGCAGTATTTTTCCCTCGAGATTGGTTTGTTGAAGTAATGCAGGAGCAAAACATGGTTTTACAGATTGAAGAGGTCTTCTTTTATCCCAGAAAAATGACTTCTCGTCAGGCAGCCGAGGAGCTTGAATTCGCTTGTGAGAACGCACCAAGAACTTTTTCTGTGTTTGGAGTCAGCGCAATAGGTTTTGAAGAGTTATGGGATAAATTTGGAGAGAGAATCGATAATCATGGAATGGCATATTGGTCGAGAATCAGAGTTCTTCTCTTCAAGCATGAAGATGATGACTAAACTACTTCCATCCATCACCAGGGTGTTGAGCTTCCAATCCAGCCAAACACAAACGCCCATACAAGTTGAATACCAATTAGGAAGTTAACAAGAGCTATTGCTTTTCCCATGCCAATATTGTGCAATTTCCAGAAACCTACAACATAGAGGTAACCAACCCATAAGCCAGAGATTAAGCCAAAGAAAGGAACCCAACCCAAGAGTAGCACTGGGGCTGTTGAGTAGATGGAAACTTTGAAGGAATCATTTAATGACCCAGTCCCCTTCATCACCTTTGCGAATCCATGAAAAAGGACACCCAACAATGGGAACTTCAAGAAATTACCAAAGTATGTTAGTACAGCTACCCAGAAGTAACGAGAAATTCCAGTACTGGATTCAAGTAGAGGTGCTTGCATAAAAGCACCCATCTGAGCATTGGTACCTGCATGAACAATATCTGATGGGATATGTAACCAGTTTACGACAGGCGTCAGTAAAGCTAATATTATATTGAGTATCAAGAAGAATCTGAGCATAGGCAAATAGCTCTTTTGACCTATCTCATTCTCGAATGCGGATTCAGGGTCAACTATGAATTTTACTGATTTTTTGAAATCTTCAGCCACTTGCATTTAATCACCTCAATGAGTGGAATTGGATATATTGGATATGGCTAAATGAACATAGGTCTGTTTCGGTAAAAGCCAAGAGTCTTCGAAAAAATGATTATTCATTTCCTAGGTAGAATACATCCCTTATCCTACCCAAAGCTAATTAGTCACCAGCCACATGGTCCGGTATAAGAATAGAGAGAGTGGTCACTTGGGCTTGAAAGAGGCTATTACAAACTACTTTGCTACTCGTCCACGCGCAAAGAAAGTATTAGGAATTGCCACAGCCATTGCAGCTAATTTTGCTATGGTGGGATCAGGATCTGCAGTCTTAGCTATTGCTGCGGGATCAATTGTTAAAGCCCATGAAGATGAACAGCGAATCCGTTCTGAGCAATTAATTGATTTCTTCAAAGAGGCAATTCAAGATCCGGCTGTCAGAGATTCGCTAAAAGAAGCAGTAAAAGAAGGTGGAATTGCTGTAGCCGTTCCAGTTACAACAGCGATTAATCAACTAGGCGCGTCTGTACCGGAAACTGGTCAATTCGTTGATACAATGAAATCAGATCTAACAGTCGTACTACAGGAATTAGGAATTCTCTATGAGATGCTGTCTTATTATGAAATACCAGATTCTCAGAGGCGGATTGTGAATGTGTGGCGACTGCCCCATTATCTTGATGATGTATTGGTGATAGAGGAGGCTAGAAGAGCAGTCATTGAGTCAGCAGTGAAAAAGGTGAATGAGGGAGAGAATGTCGTTATTTTGGGAGCCCCAGGTTCAGGAAAGACAACAGTACTATATGCCATTTGGAAAGAGTTGGATAAAGAAAGAGATACTGCACTTGTCTGGGACACAAAAGATGCGACCAAGACTCATGAGAAAGAAGGCGTAATTCTATTTAGTGATGATCTTCCTGAAACAAAGGAACTTGCAAAAGCTATAGTGGAGAAGGACATTCGAGGAGTCATTACAACTGCACGTGAACAAGAATGGTCCCGCTTTCCCATTGATTTGCGAAGTAAATTCGTTCCAATCAGCCTCCCAAACATCTCTGACGAAGTAATGACGAAAATTGCTGAAAATCACCTTAAGAGTCAGGGAATCTTATATGTAAAAGGGGTGCTACCCGCGATAGTTGACAGTGCTCAAGGAAGTCCAATATATGTAAGATACCTTGTTGAAGAGATTAGAGCAGAAATCAAATCTGGGGCAATATCGAAATTATCGGTCAATCGTGTGAAGCAAGCACCAAAGGGAATGACCGACTATGTGGCAGGCATCTTGGCGCGCATCCTCTTTGAGCTAGATGGGACAATATACAGACCCAGGGCAGGGGCATTGCCGGTGATTAAGACACTGCTATGTTTGGCAGATCAGCCAAATTATGAAACACATGAGGTTCATTTGAACCAGATGTTTTTTGCTTTGAAGCAACCATCAGACAGTCCGGGTCCTTTCAATGCATTCAAACAGTATCTTTCAAGAGACCCTCAGTTTTTCTCATTGAAATTCATGCATGATACACTTGCAGACGTTCTTCGAGGGAAAGTGGATCATCCAGTTGTGGGAGATATTCGAATGGTTGCACAAGAAATGGGAGTTTCAGGAAGACGAGAAATTGAGAGTAGAGCACTTGATGAAGGCTGGGAGCATGTCAAAGCAGAATATGAAGTGGATAAAGCTGGAGGTCTAGAACCATTACTCGCATATGCATATTTCTCAGCAAAGAATTTCGATATTTCGCGAATTGATGCTATTGCACTGACTCTTGCCAATCAACACTTGGAGAATCCACTCAGTCAAGGATTGTTTGCACTTACAGGACCAATAACAGAGAAGGAACTGGAAAAAGCTGTTGCAGATATTTCAGAAAAAGCCACGGATATGAAGGAAACATCAAAACAATCAACATCAGACCCACTTGAAGTCCCTAGGGCACCAAAAGACCTTGGAAGAATAATACAAGAACGTGTGAAATCAACACTTGGAGAAGAATTGGACAAGGAATTGTCAGAGAATCTAGCAAGCATAGGAAAGATTGACATAACTAAGATTATCGATGATGCCATGAAGGGGAAGAAATCTCCAGAACTTGAGAAATTAAAGGAACTTGGAGATTCTTTTAATAAAAAAAAGAGGAAGAAATCATCAACTGATGATGCTAATGAGGAAGAATCTTGATATCAGACAACCCACAAGGCGCGATGACACTGATAATTGAATAGTCCCTTATAGTCCGCTGGTTATTATAATATTATGACAAAGAAGACCTATAGAGATGCTCAAGGGTATCTTCGATTCGTTGACTCAGGAAAGCTCGTCCATAGATGGAAGGCTGAGAGAAAAATAGGTCGAAAACTCCAACTTGGAGAAATAGTCCACCATGAAAACAAGATCAAGATAGACAATCGGTATAGCAATCTCAGGATTTTCAACTCTCGAAAAGCTCACCAAGCATATCACATCAAAAGAGCATGGACAAGAGGTAGAAGAAGCAAAACTCTAAAACGCTGATTGATAATGATATCAAACAATCATCGTTTTATTTAAATATCGCAATTATTCGATGATTGTTGTATATTGAATCAGGTGGCTATTATTTGCAAGACAAGATTTCAACGTCGGACATTCAGGAGCAGAAACAAGAAAAAGTTGCAGACGATTTTCAAAGAAAAAAGCTCAGTACTTTCGAGAAATATCTACCACTGTGGATAGGTGTTTGCATGGTTCTGGGAATAGTCTTGTCATTGATTGTTCCTGGAATTAGTGAAGCAATTGATTCTTGGCAAATCGCAGGAATATCTGTTCCCATCGGTATTTGTCTCTTCTTGATGATGTATCCTGCGATGCTTAATATCCAAGCTTCTGAGCTCAGGAAACTTGGAAGGAATCCAAAACCAATCATCCTAACACTCATTTCTAATTGGATGGTTTCTCCCGTAGTGGGATTTGTTCTCGCTAGAACATTCCTTCCAGGAAACGAGGAGTTGATTGTAGCTGTTATTCTTCTGTCGTCAAGTCCTTGCACTGCGATGGTATTAGTCTGGGGGTATCTTGCAGAGGGCAATCAGGAGCAAAATGTTGTCAATACTACTCTGAACACGATTACAATTCTTATCCTATTCGCGCCTTTGGTTGCGCTTTTTACAGGAATCTCTAACATACCGATTGACCGACTGCTATTGATCATCTCAGTGATGGTATTTATCGGTATCCCATTAGTCTTGGGCGTAATCACAAGAAGGTCACTAGTGAATTGGAAAGGCAAAGATTGGTTCGAAACAAAGTATCGGCCTGCTGTGGGCAACTTGGCTCTTTTGGCTCTCCTAACAACTCTGATTGTACTTTTCTCATTGAACGGTATGGTTATGCTAGAAAACCCAGATCTGTTAGTTCTCGTATCAGTCCCACTTCTGCTAGGTTTTGGTATTGTTGTATTCTATAATCTAGTGATTACACGCCTTGCAAAGCTCGCTTATAGGGAAGCTACAATCACTGCAATAATTGGATCATCAAGTCATTTCGAAATCGCCATTGCAACAGCAATCTCAATGTATGGAGTCGGATCTATTGCTGCGCTTGGTACAACAATGGGACTTTTCTGGGAAGTCCCAATTATGCTTGGACTTGTCTATCTTTCTAAGTACCTACGAAAGAAAGATTTCTGGAAAGGTGAACCAATGTGATGAATAAAGACAGGCTAGATGAATGGAGAATCGAATTCCATAAGGCATTGGGTAATCCAGTAAGACTGCAGATCGTAGACTTTCTTGCTGATGGTGAGCAATGTCAGTGTGAGATTTTTCCAAGATTTGGGCTTGCTCAATCAACTGTTTCAGCTTATCTTACTAAGATGGTAAAAGCAGGAGTTCTCAATTACCGAAAAGATGGGACACGGAAATTGTATAGCATTGCTAGCCCTGATATCAAAAGTGTCATTGATAATATTAAAAGAATCGCTAAAAAGCGGTCATGAAGATAATTACAGGCAAAATCATGATTTCCGATCTACCTCTGACTGGAGGTAGCTTGTCTTCGCGAAGACATCCTTCTTGGGATGTTCGTAAGCTTCGTGCACACTTAGTTCGCGAAGGTCAAAACCATACTTTTCACAAGCCCAGTCAATCCATGACTCACGTGCTTCTCTTGCGATGATACTTGCAGCTGCAACTGCAATCTCATCTTCTGCCTTTGGTCGTTGGACAAGCTCAATCTTTCGAAGGTCAATTTTCCCTCTAAGGCGTGCCTCGGTCTTAACTCGAGCAAATTGGTCAACTACGATTTTAATGGGGTCATTTATTGCCTTAATAGTGTCATAGACTTCTGAAATCACCTTTGTATGAGCCCAGGCTAGCATATCATTGAGATTTTTTCCCTCTCTTCGAAACTCTTCAAGTTGTTTATTGAATTTCTCAGGAGAAATAAGCAAAGATTCCACCTTCAACGCATACCGACGCACGGTCTTTGAGAGTTCTGCTATTCGTAAGAGAGACATGTTCTTACTGTCCATCACGCCTAATGCACGCATTAGTCCAGTTTGTTTGGGAGTTAACCCAACAGCAGCGACTGTTAATGGACCTAGCCATTCACCCTTTCCAGCTTCATCAGAACCGATTACGATAGAGTCTGGAATTGATGATTTCATCTCCACAACTACATTTTGAACCGCAGCCGCTGAATAAGGTCCACTGCTGACGATTTTCCCACTAGTATATCCAACAATCACTTCGCCAGCGTAAATCAATCGAAAAGCTTCATACTCACTGTGTGCGGTCAATTCAGACGATTCATTGCTATCAAGAAGTCTCCTTCGTACCGCTTCCATTTGCATGGGGTCAACCTTGACTGTCGTTTGTTTCAAATATTCCTCTCCAAGGTACATCATAGTGTGTTTGTATTATATCTTAAGATACTCTTCTAGAATTTCCGGATTTCGGTTCTGAGTTCTTTCATTGAAGTATTACTCGATAAGACACCATAGAATCCATTTATGACAGCAGGTACAACAACGCATTTTGTATTTTCAATCTGGAATTCATGATGCTTATGGTAGTGTCCAGATATTGCCAAGTCAACCAGGTTGTCATGGATGAATCTAGCAATTGATTTACTACCGGTTGAAACGCCAATTGAGGAAGCAGATATAATACCTGGCTCGAATGGAGGAACATGGGAGAGTAAAATTTTCAGTGGAGCATCCTTGATCTGAGCCAAAGCTGTAGATAGAACCTCAAATATCAGTTTCTCTGAGAGTTCAAAGGGACTTTTATATACGTCAAGAGCAGAGAATTCAGATTCTGACCATTCCTCGACGATAAACCTACGATCATCATGTGTGATACCAAATGCATTGAGAGTTTCCAAAGAAAGGTTATCAGGTTCAATAGTTGAAGTGTCTTCGGTTCTGAAAAACTCACGAATCTCAGATATGGTGGTCAATGTTTCTTGAACGCCTCCTACTCCAAAAAAACCAATATCTTCGATTCGTTTTCCCTTGCCATGAAGATTTATCCCAAGATCATCAAGAAACTCAAGTACCTTAGCCACAGGGCCATTTCCAGGGATGCTGACCATCCAGTTGCTCCTCTCTTTGAGTTTGGTGAAATTATCAATCGACACCTGCGTGAACTTACGAAAGGTCATCAAGTCACCTAGGAAGATGACACCATCCATCTCTTCTGCTAGTCGAATCATTTTCTCGATATGAATCCATGAGTCGTGGATATCCGTCAGAATCAGAAATTCCATCACATATCACTCCAAGGATCTCAAATGAAAGACATCTCCTTCAACCACATTTCTTAGACCCTCCTTGGTTTCCACTACAAGAGCTCCATCTTTGGTAATATCCTTGGCAATTCCCTCAATGGTCGAATCTTCTTCCTGTATACGGACTTTGGTTCCCAATGTAGAACTGTCTTTTCTCCACTCATCAAGAATCGCATCAAATGAGGATTCGGTTTCTACAGTTTGAAGAAGCTCGTCAATTTCATTTATTATAGAACAAAGTAGAGCTTCTACTGAGGTTTCCACCCCTATCTCATCAAAAATTGATGTGGCTGGCCACAGCAGACCTGAAGGCATTTTTGAAATAGGACAGTTCTGATTAACGCCAATCCCAATTATGATTCCTATAGAACTATCACTAGTTGAAACAACCTCACTAAGAATTCCTGCAATCTTTTTTTCTCCAATCAATACATCATTTGGCCATTTTAATCTAACATTCTCTACACCAATTGAAGCAAGACTACGAACAATAGCACAACCGCTAAGGAGTCCCAGTAAAGGAGCGCTTTCAATTCCAAGTCGAGGTCTTAGAATTAGGGAGAAGTAAAGACCTCCGATTGGTGAGAGCCAAGTTCTACCCTTTCTTCCACGACCAGCAGTCTGCGTTGTTGCAATAACAATCAATCCTTCGCCTTCTCCCTGCATGAAGAGATTCTTCACTTCTATGTTCGTAGAACCCACACTGTCAAAGTGTTTTACTCGAGGGTGAAGAACTCTTGTCTTAAAACAGTCAAAGCGAATACTCAATCTGAATCACCAGATAGTATGAAGTAAGCTATTTGAACTCGAGGGAAATCTACAGTGATTACTTATATTGTAGGTGGGGGAAGGTTTTCCGATGTGAGATTTATGCCAAGCTTAGCAGGTGCTGTCATTCTTCCTGATCCGAAAAAGACACTGCTCTTTAAAAACAGAAACATGCAGACATCATCACACATTGATGAGCTATTCTATGATATAGACTATTTTGGTGTTCAAGGTATCGACAATGCTACAGGAACCGTTGGCGGACTGGCTATTGGTGTGAATCGATATGGGCTGGTCATCGCAAACACGCATGTCCGCAACACTCCGGACCCATCTTATTACTTGCTGACAGAACAACTCCTGATGTTTGCTAAGAATGCGGAGGATGGTTTGAGCATGACTGTTGACCAACTTAACAAAGACAGGTGCTATCAATGGGGCAATTTGATATTGGCAGATGATGATAGCATGCTTGTAATCGAACTTGCTGGAAGTGACCATTCAATCGAATGGTCAGAACGTCGTGTCCTTCGGACTAACCATCATATCATGTTGGATACTGAACAAATTTTGATGGGAGGGAAAAGTGGCTATGATAGTTCTGTAAAGCGTGTTGAGCGAGGATATGATCTTATCCGACAGGTAGCAAGAGTAGAGAACGTATTCTCCCTTCTGAAAGACCATGGAGAAGCACAAGGTCAGGAGAGTCTTTGTCGTCATGCTACTAGAGAGAAAGACTATGCTACCACAATGAGTTACCTTGTAGAAGTAGACCATAATACAGAGTCAGGAAAGCCAAAGATTGTATTCCATGTTGCTAAGGGTAATCCATGTCAATCTGAGTTCACAGCTATCCCTATTATTTTTCCAGCAGATGAGGAAATCATGAACCGTGTGAGTCAACTCTATCCTAAAGAATAGAACCATCCTTAGAAGACGATGATTTAGATACAATACCTACTAGGTCGTGTCTGTAACCTCTGAAAGAGTATTCTCTAATTCTAAATTTAGCTTAAACGCTAAGCCTAAATCGAAGAACATTGTGGTTTAGTACTATGAAGATTATAGACCTGCGTAGTGACACTATCACTCAACCAACTGATGAGATGATTGAAGCCATTGTCAATGCCCATAAAGAGGGGAGATTTGGTGATGATGTCATCGGTGAGGATGAAGTCGTAAATGAGCTGCAGGAGAAGGCTTCAAAGATTCTAGGAAAAGAGGCAGCTCTTCTTGTAACATCTGGAACGCAGGGCAATCTCATCTCTCTTTTTGCTCAAACCAAGAGAGGTGATGAAGTAGTCGTAGAAGAGCGATCGCATACCTTCATGTTCGAGGGCGGTTCGATGGCTTCCATAGGAGGGCTCTACCCGAAACCAGTGAAAGGCGAGAGGGGATACATTCTCCCAAAAACACTCGAGTCAGTCATCAGCCCTGATGATGCTCATTATGCAAGAACAAGTCTGGTTGTTTGTGAAAACACTCATAATTACGCAGGAGGTACAGTCACTCGTCCTAACCAGGTTAAAGCACTGGCAGACGTAGCTCATGACAACGGTCTCAAGGTACATTGTGATGGAGCCAGACTGTTCAACGCTGCAGTTGCATTGAACATTCCAGCAAGCAAATTGGTAGAGAATGTGGACTCAGTTCAAATCTGCCTGAGTAAAGGTCTCTCAGCCCCTATCGGGTCTATAATAGCTGGAACTGAAGAGTTCATACACGAGTCACATCGTACTCGAAAAAAGCTTGGTGGTGGAATGCGTCAAGCAGGCATTATTGCTGCTCCGGGAATTATAGCTTTGGAGAAAATGGTTGATCGACTCAATGAAGACCACGAAAATGCAAAGTTACTTTATAATGGAATAAAGGGCATCCCAAACCTTGTAGTCGAAGAGCCTGAAACTAATATTCTCTTCCTCGGACTTCAGAACCTATCAATAAGTCAGATGAAGTTAGCTGAGGAGCTAGCAAAGGAGAACATCAAGGTCTATGGTGGATATGGTGTTAGGACAAGAATGGTCTTGAACAGGATGGTAGACCGTGAGGATATCGATAGAGTAATATCAGCACTCGAGAGATTACTCAAATAGGAGGAGGAAACCTTCTACAGTCTCTTCTTAGCATCTTCAATCATTTTCGTGATATGATCACTCCATGTTGGTTCTAATTGACGTGCTTTCTCAGCGCAGCCAATGCATTCACCATACTTTTCCATTCTGTACAGAAGTCGGCTTTTATAGAACCATGCATGGGCATATGTCTCACTCATCTCAATAGCCTTATCATAGGCATCGAGTGCCTCCTCATATTGTCCATTAGCCTCATACTCCCGTGCTTTCT
>LRSL01000088.1 GCA_001563335.1 Candidatus Thorarchaeota archaeon SMTZ1-45
CTCATGCGTGAGTCATCCAAATGGGCTGACCGAGTGCATAGGTATCTCCAAGAATACACTGAGGTTGGAGCAAATGAGATCGATGTAACAATCAAGGCTAGTACACAAGGGTCTCACGATATGATGACTGAGATTGGTGGTGAATATCATCCGACTGGTTTTTCCATGTTTCCAGCGATAGCAGTATATAGAGGACAGATTGGACCCAATTCATATTTTCCTCATGCACTATCAAAGGGTCTTGTTTTCAAGAAGGGTGACACACTTGTGACTGGAGCATCCTCTGAAGTCTACGGTGTCCAGTCTGAATTAGAGCGAACAATGTTCATGGGCGAACCAAGCAATAGGCAAAGAGAGCTCTTTGAAGCCATGCTTGCAGCACAAAATGCAGCTCTTGATGCTGCTGGCCCTGGAGTCTATTGCTCAGATGTTGACCAAGCAGCACGTCAAGCTTTCAAAAACAAGGGTGTCATTCACCTGGTTAGACATCATACAGGACATGCTCTTGGAATGGAAGGGCATGAAAGACCTTTCTTGGATAAAGGATCTGAAGATGTTCTCGAACCCGGAATGATTTTCTCTTGCGAACCTGGAATTTATGAAAAAGGTCTTGGAGGATTCAGACATAGTGATACATTTGTTGTTACCGATGATGGGATTGATGTATTGACCAAGTATCCAGGGAATATAGAGAGTCTCATAATTGAATGATTGTTCTAGACTCCACACCAATCGATGAGTGTAGTTGCTATTGTTTCTGCCGTCTTTACGGTGGATTCAATACTAACGAACTCATCAAAAGAATGAATTCGCTCAGTATATGGTCCAAAGGTGACAGCTGGTATGTTTCGATGAGCGAAGAACCGTGTATCTAAACCTGCTGAACCACCTGTAAATTTTGGTTCCGAACCGATAACATCAAAGATATTTTTCTTCATAAGTTTGACAAATGGACTCTCGAGATCAAGTAGGTGCGGCCTGGCATACCATCCAAACCATTCAATGACTGGTGGATTCTCTGCTAACCACTTGTCATTCTTAGCTATAGTCGCGATTGTATCCTCAACCTGTTTTTGGACTTCCTCTCTAGTTTCTCCAGGTGGCCAACCAATCCGAGTTACAAGCACAGCTTTAGCTGGTACTGTCGAAGGCCAATCACCTGATGAGATTGTTCCCATATTGATTGTGGTCACATGTCCTTTCATCCTTGGATCTGCTTCTTCAACAATACTGAAGCTTGTGGATTCTTGTCTTTTCACATTCAAGTCTTGTAATGCTTTGACAACTAACATCATCTTCTCTATGGCATTAACACCAAAATGTGCTGTTGCTGCATGCGCAGGAACTCCTTTTACAACAACTCGAAAATACATCACTCCTCCGCTGGCAACTCCAAGATTGTGATATGTAGGCTCGGGATTGATTGCAGCATCAACCCTTGGGCGAACAAGTCTAAGGAAAAGATTCCCTCCAACTCCACCATCTTCTTCTTCAATGGTTGTTTCGATTTGTATATCGCCCTTGAGCTGAATGTCTAGTTCCTGAACGGATTTAACTGCAATGAGCATAGCTGCAATTCCTGCCTTCATGTCTCCTGAACCTCTACCATAGAGATGATCTCCATCTACCTCACCACCCCACGGATTTCTTGTCCAATCTTCAAGTGGTTCTGGACTCACAACATCAACATGACCTGTGAGACACATTGACTTTCCTCCTCCAGAACCTTCAAGCGTAGCAACTACATTTGGTCTATTCTCATATCCAACTCTGGAATATGAAGTTGTTTCAAAATAATCTACATCTTTTTGCAGAACCTCTAAATCAGGGTTCATCATTTCAGGTTTGAGTTTCATATCTTTGAGGACTTTGTATACAAAATCTTGAATCTTGAATTCATCTCCAGAAACGCTTGGGATTTTAACTAAACTCTGAATAAGTTTAACAAGTTGGTCTTCATTCTCTCTAATCCAATTTCTTACCAAATTCTTGAGTTTATCACTTGTCACCGTTAAACCTTCCATTCTCTGATATTTTTCTGAACTTTGTGTTCTCCAAGGTCTTTGAAAACTTCTCCTTCCAGCAGTTTCTGATAAGGTGGGAAGTTACCACCAACAGCACTGTCTCTAAGAGCTTTCCATACTGGAGTAATTCCGAATGAGCCATTCTGACGAACCCATGCAACTTTTTCCAGATCTATGATTTCGGTCATTATTTCCTCATGAGTCCCCACTTGTTGGAGGATTCTTCCTTCAGGATCTGCGAAAATAGACCTCCCTCCACCTTTGCTGCTGATAATGTTTGAGTTCAAAACATAGCACTGATTCATGATTGCTTGAGCTGGCACTAGTATCAATTCAGCATCACGATCAGGTGTGTAGGTCGCTGATGGCTGAAGAATTACTTCTGCTCCCATCCATGCAAGTGTACGGAATAACTCTGGAAACCATAAATCATAGCAAATCACTAGACCTATCTTTGTTATTCCTGGAATCTCAAAAACCACAAAGTCAGAGCCCTTTGCTATATCTTCGAATGGCTCCCAGGGGTATATCTTCCGATATTTCGCAACCATCACTCCTCTCGGATTAAACACAATAGCTGTGTTGTATATCTCAGACCCATCAATCTCCAGAAATGATCCTGGAACCAACCAACACCCAATCTCCTGTGCTAGATTGGATAGTTTCTCTGTAAGCTCACCTGGAATATTGATTGCTTCATCTTTCCAATCATTCTTTCCATATGGTTGAAGCAACAACTCTCCTGTGAATATTAAATCAACCCAGGGGTATGTCGTTTTTACCCACCGAGCTGTACCCACGAAGTTCTCAAGAGTGGCTGTAGGATTCTGTGCGTCTTTTTTCAATTGTAAGCCTGCAATTCCAAGTTTTCGTGACATATTCTCAACTCCATTATTATTCGAACTTCATTACCCTTCTAAGAAGGTAGATATTCCATTGGAAATATTATCCAGTATTTCTGTTAAATTCGAAATCTCACTCTCTATCTCCTGAAAGATCTTGGATCTTTCTTCTTCAAGCAAAGATAGAGGCTCATGTACTTTTATCCAGTTGTAGGGATTCTCCCTCTGTTTATTCAGTTTAATTGCTGAATGTATTCCTACGTTAGAGATAGGCATGCTTCGTATTGCCCTAATCGCTACATTGAGATCGATATAGTCCTCGATCAATTCCATGCGTGCAAGGTAACTTGTATCATTAGGTGGGCTTCTTCTCCAAATCCATCCAATTGTCTTGTTCATCATCCTTGTTGATGATAGCAAGAAACGATTCAATTCTTTTTTCTCAACACTAGTACCCTTTTCCGTGATTCTCTTTATTTCCCTTTCAAAGTGTTTTTTCTGATTTAATATCCTAATAATCTTTGAGAGTAACTGCGAGAGATCAAAAGGACTGTCTTTCCGTCTAGTATGACTTGAGAGAATCTCTTGAAATATAGATAGGGGTCGAAATAGATTCACTGGTATGACCTCAGAACTTGCTAGATGCAAAAGCATGTCTTTTAGGAACTCTGCGTAGAATCGAATAACATCATAATCCAGATGCTCCGCATCATCTTTCTGAGTATGATACAAATCACTGTAATCTGCAACACAATAGATTGCTGGTACACCAATAATTTCAAAGAACCAGTGGTCACTTTCATATCCAGGGGGTTCATAATACTCTATATCCAAACCCTTTGCATCTTTCTTGACATTTGTGGTTATCTCGAAGAGGTCTGATGTTACTCCTATTTGGTTCCGTACTGGAGCTGGGAATCCAATTGAATCCATTACAAGAATTGCAACCGCATTCTCTACGCTATCTGGGTTGTCGTTAATATAGGCTTTAGAACCGTTACACCAATAGTAGAAGTCCTTCGAACCACTTTCTTGAGCTCCAAAGAGGATAAAACGTACATTCCTCTTAAGATCTCGTCCATCTTTGATATGTTTCTGAATAAGTCTTGCAAGCTCTAGAATGATTGCATTTGGTGCTGCATTCTCAGCAGCACCTTTGAACCATGCGTCGGTGTGAGCACCAATCACAATTTCCTCTTTAGACTCCCTAGTAGCATGTATCATTGCGACGAGATTCTGGGATTCTCCCCTATCAGAGTATTCAATGTCAATGTCGATTTCGACATCTACTGGTCCCTTTTTGATTAGGCTGAAGAGAAAATCTCCATCCTCCTTTGTCACATTAAGGGCTGGGATTTTGAGGAGTTCTCCAGATGATATCACGACTACTTTGTGGAGCTCACCTTCTTTGGGAGAAGTTATAATGACTGCTTTTGTTTTGTGATCCAAAGCGCTGAAGTAAGCTTTCATTGGACCAAGAAAAAGATCAGATCCCCAAGTTGTTACTCCAATCATACCATGGTTCTCTTCAAGAATTTCTGGATACATAGTTTGTAGTTGGAATAGCTGACCTTCTATTTTCGCAGATTTAGAGTACGGTAATACCACTGCCTTGATCTCTTTTTGCACAGGTTTTGTTACTCTAAAATTGCAGGACATAGGTTGCCATGAGTGTACCTCAAATGCCTGTTCGGAAATGTCACTTAGACCGTATTCAAGTAGTCGTTTCTTCAGATACCTCACTGCTTTTTTCTCTGCTTCCGAACCTGCTATCTTGTCCTCAATTGAACAAAGCTTTTCAACTGTTTTACGAATCTCATCAATTGAAACTTCATCCATTGAAATAGTTTCGTGACTTAGAGCAGTCAAATCCGTTTTACTTCCTCTTCAAATATATTTAGAACTCTAGTTGCTTGTTCTGATGTGATACACAATGGTGGTTGAATTCTGAGAACATTTCCTTTAACACCACCAGTTCCAACCAAAACTCCCTTCTCCATCATATGCTTAGCAACATCAGAAGCTTCATCAGAGGCTGGTTTCTTTGTCTTATCATCTTTGATCAATTCTATACCAATCATCAGACCTTTGCCTCTGACCTCCCCAATTGAATTGATTTGGTTTTCCAACTCAGACAATCCCTTCATAATCTGAAATCCGATCTTCTCGGCATTTAATACCAAACCTGCCTCTTGGAGATAATCAATATTGGCAGATGCGACAGCACAAGAAACTGGATTTCCACCAAATGTTGAGAAATGATCTCCTGACTGAAGTGAGTCAGCAATTTCTTTTGTTGTGACATAACCTCCAATGGGCATACCTGCTCCAAGACCTTTTGCCATAGTTATGATATCTGGTTTGATATCCCAATGTTCTATTGCAAACATCCTACCAGTTCTCCCAAAGCCCGATTGAACCTCGTCAGCAATATAGATGATATCATGTTCTTTGCAGATCTGTTGAACAAGTTCATGATATTCATCTGGTGGTACAACTATTCCTCCTTCACCCATGACAGGTTCCACAATCATTGCAGCTACATCAGCGCTTGTATGATATTTGATGATGTCTTCCACTTTTCTAGCGCAGTCAATGTCACAGTCTGGGTATGATAATGGACAGTGATAACAATAGGGCATTGGAGCATGGACAACTCCAGGGAAATTCGCAAAGGTTCCAAAACCCTTCTTGTATTTTGCTTGGCCTGTTAAGGTTAATGACAATCCAAGTCGACCATGGAAAGATCCTTCAAGAGCAATGAGTCCTGCACCAGTTCTTCCTTGAGTGACTGCATATTTCTTTGTTATCTTAATCGCTCCTTCCACTGCCTCAGCACCACTGTTTACAAAGAAGGACTTCTTCAATGAGGCTGGAGTAATCTCAGCTATCTTCTCAGCCAGAAGAGTTGCAGGGACATTATGGTAGAGTCCAGAACAATGAATCAGCTTAGCCATTTGTTCCTGACCTGCACGCACAAGTTTCTCAGGGCAATGTCCTGCATTTACAACAGCTATACCACTTAAGCAGTCAATGTACTCTTTTCCATCTGCATCTTTTACTACTGCATCCTTGCCCTCTACGATTACTAGTGGTTTCTTAGCATACGCTGGGACGTAGTACTCTTTCTCTTTTTCCATTATTTCTTTCGGATCAACCAAATTTGAACCTCTCCTGAGTAAGTATTAGACTATCTAGATGATTGAATGTGAATAGTGCATGAACAATAATAAGAAACGTTGCAACAAAGGTGTACATGAGTGAACACCTTTTTACGCAACCTTTCATTTATCCATCAACTCTTTGAGTTCAGACATAATATTGTTCAAAAACTCTGAGAGTGATGCAATCTCTTGCTCAATCTCCTTTCCAATTCTTGTACGTTCGCTTTCCAATTTCGCTAGAGAGTCATGAACACTGAGCCAATTATATGGGTTGTCAGACTTGGACTCAATTCTCTTGGCTGAATCTAGGTCGAAGGTAGCAACTGGGATATTTCGTAGACTCTTGATAGAATTGGTGAGATGAATATAGTCTTCAATCATCTCGAAGCGGTACAAATAGTCAACGCTGTAAGTTTCTATTGGACGAGTATTCCAACCTATAGTACGATTACATCCATTAGCAACTTTCATCAGAAACTTGTTAATTCTCGTTACATCTTTAGGTTTGCCTTTTTGATCAATGGAAGAAAGAAGTTTTGTGAAGGAAGACTTGTGTTTCATGAAGTCCTTCACTTTAGCAATAATTGATAACAGATCAAACGGGTTCCCATCCATTTTGCTATACTTAGTAAGAATTTCATAGAATTTCTCAAGTGGCACAAAGATATCCATTGGCAAAAGATCAGTGCTAGAGAGATAGGATAGTGCGTTTTTCATGAATTCTGCATAGAAATGCAATGCATCATAATCCAAATGGTTGGGATCATCTTTTGTTGTATGATAAAGGGGACTTGGTTGGGCTATTCCATGTTCTGATACAATTCCAGACACACCGTAGATTGTTGGAACTCCTGATAATTCAAAGAACCAATGGTCACTACCATAACTGGGGGGGACTTTATATGTGAGAGATCGAGCTCTCCCATGCTCCACAGTCAATGATTTCGCGAATCCATGCATTTCTCCAGTGGTGTATATCCAATCTATTGATGGAGAGGCATATCCTGTAGAGTCTAAACTCAAAACTGCGATAGTTCTGGCGACTGATTCTTTGTTGTTTCTTACATACGCTCTTGATCCATTGAGCCAGAAATAGAAGTTATCAGTTCCACTTTCCTCGGCACCATAGAAAAGGAATCGTATGGTTCTCCTTGGAACATTGCCTGATTTAGCATGATTTTGAAAAATCCTTGCAAGTTCAAGCACAATAGCTACAGGAGCGCAATTATCAGCTGCTCCTTGGAACCATGAGTCATAATGTGCTCCTATAACGATCTCCTCAGTCGTTGTTCTATCACCCTCAAGAATTGCCACCACATTGAAAGAATCGAGCCTTTCTGATATTTCTACTTCAGTTTTAATTTTTACAACAACATCGCCATCATTCATCAATGAGAGAAGAGAATCTCCCTCTTCTTTAGTGATACAGACAACTGGTATTTTGAGGAGTCCTCCTGGAATGACAACGACTTTTAGCATATTGCCTTCATCCTTGGCTGAAACAATTATGCCCTCATAACCGAGTTTTACAGCACGTAAGTATGTATACCTTGGACTAAGGTAAGTATCAGGTCCCCATTCGGAGAAAGCAACTCGACCTTTCCCGAATAAGGATGCACTCGATTCATTCTCATCAATCTCCCAATCAACAGGGGAAAGCAATCCTTCGATTGACTCTGATTTGCCATGTGGAAATAGCGCAGATTCTAATTCCTTCTCAATTGGCTTGGTTATTCTGACTCTACAGGATTTTGGGTTCCATCCATGAACATCAAACGACTGCTTTTCAACATGTGAAAAGCCATAGTCCTTCAAACAACCATAAAGATAATTGGCTGCCTGAATCTCTGTATCTGTCCCGGCAACTTTCACACCAAGGTCACATAGATATTCCACAGTCTTTCGTATTTTGTCGATGGAGGTGGTTTCTATATTCATTCTACTGATCCCCATAGATAGCAATTAACTCAGGATTGATCGATTAAATTGGGAGAGATAATTCTTGGATTATGAACAATGATAAGAAATGTTGCAACAAAAATGTACATGAATGAACAAGAATGGTATTTACTGGTAAAAGAACATATAGCATTCGGTGACAAAAATTAAGAATAGAATTTATAGCTCATGAGTTGATTGTCAATGTCTGTAAAGAGTTTGCGAAGACTAATCTTTCTTGTCGTTCTGATACTCTTTACGGTAAGTCCCCTATCTGTCACTACAACGACTGGGCAGCTTATATTGACTGATCTCAATGGAGTTAAAATTGCCCTTTATTATGGGGATCCATCATCGAGTGCGAGTAGCAGAACTGCTCTACAATTCATGTTCTCTTGGATGAATGCAACGGTAGATATTCTTGATGCTTCAGATATAAAATATGGCAATCTTGATGGATATGATATTGTAGTTATCCCAGGAGGTTGGGCTGGGACCTATAACATGGAACTTGCAGGAACAGGCATAACGGAAATCAGAAACTTCGTCCGAGATGGAGGTGCATTCTTTGGAGTTTGTGCTGGAGCATACTTTGGTTGTGACAAGATACGCTGGGAGGGTGAAGTCCTCGAATATCAAATGGATCTCTTCGAAGGTTATGGAATAGGTCCAGTTGAGGAAATAGCAATATGGCCTAATTTTGCTATGACTGAGATTATTATAAACCACTCATCTTCAATTATTGATTTTTCTGGAGAGCCATCAAACCATTCAGTAATGTATTATGGCGGACCTTGGTTTAACATAACAGACAAGGAAGGCATTCATTCAGTGGCAACCTACAAGGCGAATAATGAGTCTGCGATGATTGCATTCGAATATGAGGATGGAAGAGTATTTCTCTCCGGTCCTCATCCAGAATGGGAAGAAGGCTCTGATCGTGATAATTCTTCATGGGAAAATGGCTTTGATGATGAAGGATCTGAGTGGAACATGATGTTATCAGTTGCTATATGGCTGGTTGATGGTCATGCAACGAATACTGAAACAACAAGCAAGTCTAGTGAAACTGCTCCTCCTCCCAATCTACTTGGAGTTTCATTGATACTTATTGGTTCATTCGGGATTGCAATAGTCATTATATATGTTGAAAAAGGTCCGAAATGAAGTGAAATAATCAATGTTCATGAATGGTCATCTATGAACAAAGTTGTTCGATGGGTTTTTAATTGTTGTACACTTTACAATACGAACCATCCTTAGGATGTGAAAAGAGTGAGAAGAAGGAACGCTTTAGTTACCCTGCTCCTCATCGGATTCTTTCTTGTTACTTTAGTCGCTTTCACTCCGAATGCGGCTGCAGAAACACCAGAGGAAGAACCTAGATCGATAGTCGTAGGTATGTTTGAACAACCAGACTATCTTGGACCGATGATGGCAGGCACCATTGCGGCCTGGGAGTTCCTCAATTGGATGTATGATCCATTGATCCGATGGGGAGACGACTGGACCGTAAAAGGAGGTCTTGTAGATAGCTGGGAGTGGGCTGCAAATGGAACACAACTGACTCTGAATCTAGTACACAATGCAACGTGGCACGACGGTACCCCCTTCACTTCAAAAGATGTCAATTGGACACTCTTTACCTGGACATGGCTAGGATGGTGGGTCGCACAGACTCCACGCATCGACCATAGAAATATCAGATGTCCTGATGACTATACTGTCGTCCTCAATTTCGTTGAGAGTGGATATGAGAGTATAGCAGCTTGGCAGGCTGCACCTCCATATTGGTATTGGAGAGACTCATATGACAATACCTCGGTAGAAGTAAATCAAGAATGTTTCTTAACTGGTTTAACATATGTTCCAATACTACCTGCTCATCTTTGGGATCCACTGATGTGGCATCATCCAGTATGGGGCTTGGAAGGTACAGGATATGGGTATTATGACGCCAATAACACCTGGGTATACCTTGGATATTGGGACTATTACAACTGGGATGGAATATCTTGGGGCACGATATTGCCTCCATTTGAACGGGAAGACATTGGTACTGGTCCATTTATCCTCAAAGAGTATGAAGTTGGTGAATACGCCATCTTTGAGGGCAATGATGACTATCATTGGGGCGCACCTGCAATCGATAATCTAACAGTCTTATTCTATTCATCAATTGAAACAATGACACAAGCTCTCAAAGCGGGAGAGATTGACTTCTGTGAAACTACAGCCAACTTCATTGAAACTGGAGTGTTTGGCCCCGAGGTGACAATCAATGAAGTCAGTTCGCTAGGTTGGCAAGCTTTACTAACAAATCAAGACTGGATTTATGCAAATACCACCGATGCATTTGCTCTGAGAGAGCCTGCGGTAAAAGTAGCAATTAACCAAGCTGTCAATAAATCGAATATAGTGAATGTCGCTTATCTGGGACATGCTAGAGTAGCAGACTCTGTGATTCATAGCGAACTCAAATGGCACAATGATGCACTTGTGAAACGTGACGTTGGAGTTACTGAAGCAATGGCAACATTGGAGGCTGATGGTTGGGTTCTGAATGATGATGATGTCTATGAGAAGAACCTCAACGGAACTACAAAGACACTTTCGTTCACACTTAAATTCCAGACTGGCGATCCAACGGCTTTGAGCATGGCGCAGCTTATTGAGAGTGATTTAGAGGCGGCTGGTTTTGATATAACCCTCCAAGCACTTGATATCACAACCTATACCGCAGATTTGCTAGGATACAATTTCGACCTAACTCTCGGCTATTGGTCTCAGATTGGTGATCCAAACAGCATGGCCCAGTACATGACATCAACCAGTTGGATTAATCCTACTGGTTTGAATGTACCAAGAGTCGATCAAATATACAAAGAGCAACAGCTGGCAACAGAATCTGCTCGTGAAGATCTAATTGATGAGATGCAACAGCTCATTTACGACGAAGCCAGTATCTGCGTTCTTGCAGAGATCAGTGATATTGAGATCTACAGAAACGACAGATGGGACTTCCCTAAGGCTGACTGGCTGAGTGGTATTCTGTCCATGTGGAACTGGGAATCTTGGCTCCATGCAGAATATGTACCGCCTGTTGGATTTCCTATCTCGATGGAACTTGCAATTATTGCAGGTGCTGGAATCCTAGTTGTCGTTGTGGTATTAGTATACATGAGATCCAGAAGAAGCTAGCATTAACAAGATAAGAAGTTAGAACAGGCAGTCAACTGCTGTCTGTTCTTCTTCTTTTTTTCTTCATCTTGCAGCTATATAGATGAGTTGAAAGAGACTATGGGACTAAGAGGAACTGTAGCAAAACGAATAATTCAAGCAGTGATTACAATATGGATTGCACTATCACTTGATTTTGTGTTTTTCCACTTGCTTCCAGGCAATCCCGCATCACTTCTTGCAAGGAACCCAAACCTAGGTGAGCTTGTTCAAGAAAGGGTCATAGAAGAGTTTGGTCTTGACCAGCCATTGATTGTCCAATACGGTCTATTTGTTCGGAACTTTCTACCAGCTATTTTTGGTTTTGGAAACCTTGGAGTTTCATTTCATTTTCTTGTTCCTGTTGAAGAAATCATCTACAAGCGACTTTTGAATACGTTAGTGCTTGTTTTACCAGCAACTATTATCTCCATTATTACTGGCTTATGGATTGGTAGGAAATCAGCTTGGAGAAGAGGTGAAAGGGAAGATGTTACAGGTCTTATGATATCTTTAGTTACCTATTCTATCCCTTCGTTTTGGCTTTCGATGTTTTTTATAATGTTATTCTCTGTAAATCTACATCTTTTTCCGTTGACACCTTGGAATCCTGGCACCAGTCCTCCTGATGCGATAGGTTTCATAGTAAACATGATATCACACATGATCTTGCCCTGGGCAGTGTTGTGGATAGCTCTGATAGGTTTCTTCGCTCTAATCATGAGAAGCGCACTCCTCGATGTTCTAAGTGAGGATTACATGATAACTGCGAAAGCAAAGGGGCGTACGGAAAGTGATCAACTCAATAAAGAAGCTGTTCCAAATGCTATGATTCCTGTTGCTACCGTTGTTGCTCTCAATATTGGAGCAACTGTTGCAGGTGCTCTGCAAGTGGAAGTTGTCTTCTCCTATCCTGGGATTGGACGACTTTTATGGGATGGTATCCTGTATCGAGATTATCCCCTCTTACAAGCCACTTTCTTCATAATTACAGTTGTTATAGTTGCCGCTAATCTGATTGCAGACTTCTTGTATTACGTTCTTGATCCAAGAATTCGAATTGGGTCTGAGATGGTAATTTCAGAGGTGAAAAGGGAACCTCTTCACAAACGCCTAATAGATCCTCTGAGAATGCTCTTCCTTTTCCTCATACTTCTTAATCTTGGGACAATTATTGCATATCCAAACTATCTAGTACTAACTGCTATTATTTCTGTTCTGATAATTTGTTTTCTGAAAAGAAATGCACTTGCTCAATTCCTTCTAGGTCGTCTAAAATCATATTCGATTTCGAATTTGGCATTTCTATGGCAGCATTACAAGTTTAGATTACTCTCCCATATCTTACATCTATTTTTAACAATCAACCTTGTTACTCTCATCTCTATTGTTCTTCTGAATCTATATGGAATGGGATGGTCCCTCTCATGGGGTTTCACATTTATCGGAATAGGACAATTTCCACCACCAACTGGACTTGATGGACTGTCCTATTCACTCATGATTATTCTTTCATCCATTGCTCACCCTAGAATAACTCAAATAATCCTTGGTTTGATGTTTCTCAGCTGGGTTCTGGGTAGAAGGTCTAAGACCGAAGGTATGTTACGTCAGTACATCAATACACCAATGGGACAGTTTGGAACTGCTCTAGTTGCTTTCTTTGTGGGTCTTGCAATCTATGGTGATATAATTGCCCCTTATGATCCCGAACAACATCTCACAGGGCTACCATATAGACGACCAAGTGAGTTGCCACTTGACCAATTCCTCTATATTTCCTTGAGTACAGGTCTTTTGATTTTTGGATTCGTTATGTATGGTTTTGTGTTTCTTAAACGAAAACCAAAAGCTCCAACTTCTTTTACTAGGATGCTACTAGGGATAGTAACAATATCAATTGCTATGATTCTAGGATACTATTCAATTATCGATTCTCATATTTTGGGAGTATATGCATCTGTGTTGATTGTGATTATTGGATTTTACATTTTACTTAAGGTCCGGTCAAATCTCAAGCAACATCTTCGAAATTTGAGAACGTCCTTCTTATCATCGCTATCAATTAGTCTTGTCGCAATTGGGTTGATTCTATTCTTGGCATCAGGAATGCTGATTATCGCAGGTAATCCGACTGTGTTCCCAGGATTCCACATTCTGGGTACAGATCAATTAGGGCGAGATGTCTTTAGTCAAATGGTGATTGGTGTTAGAATTACACTCGTTATAGGACTGGTTGCTACCATAATCACAATGACAATTGGAACTATGACAGGACTCATTTCAGGATATTATGGAGGTCTCGCTGACTCGCTCCTTATGAGACTCACTGATATTTTTTTTGTAATTCCAGCTCTAGTGATAATGATAATACTGGCAGCGATTTTACCTCCATCAGTCTATACACTCATTTTTGTCATCGGAATTTTCTCATGGCCATCGACTGCGAGAATTGTTAGAGGACAGGTCTTGACAATCAAGGAACGTACATACATTGAACGTGTGCGATCTGTTGGAGGAAGTGATGTCTATATTATGGGTAAACACATCCTTCCTGCTGTAGCTCCTCTCATAGTTGCAAACACTGTTCTTGTTACTGCTTATGCAATACTTTCAGAAGTCGTCTTAGATTTCTTTG
>LRSL01000089.1 GCA_001563335.1 Candidatus Thorarchaeota archaeon SMTZ1-45
CAATTGATGACTACCTTGACCGATTGACTCAACAAATTGTGGGCAAATTCAATCGAGCCAATTTGAATGACCTCCATATCTATGTCACCCATGACACAGTGATTGCTGCATCACGAAGTATCTACTTAGACTATCCAGTCGATGAGGGACTTTCAGTTTCTTTTCTTGGCGGATATGGCATTGCAAAGACTGATAGCAAGCTAGTGGGCTTTAAAGACGGAGAGGTAGTCAATATTACTAGAAACTTCCCACTCCATTGAGATGACAGATCTTCACTCTGCATTATCTTGTTTAATCTCCCATTTTGTCTTCATAGAAGATGTTGGGATGATATGGATAAGGCCACTCAGGAGCATTATCCAAAATACTCTCAATCTCTTCAAGCGTGTTCTTTGAGAGGCTCACATCAGAAGCTCTAACATTTTCAATCACGTGTTCAGGCTTTGTAGCACCTACCAGTGCTGTTGAAACCTCAGGGCGTCTAAGAACCCAAGCTAGCGCCAGCTGTCCAGTAGTGATATCGAGTGAAGATGCAATCTCTCCAAGTTTTCTTACCTTTGATATATTCTCCTCAGTGAGATATTTGTTCATTATCTGAGATGTGGCTCCCCGACTACCTTCTGGCACACCATCATTGTATTTTCCCGTAAGAAGACCCTGTGCCAGTGGACTAAAAACTGTAAACCCCATACCATGAGTCTTTCCCACTGCTAAGATCTCTAGCTCAATGAAGCGGGAGAGCATATTGTATAGGGGCTGTTCAACGATCGTGTATAGGGGCTGTTCAACGATCGGTCTGTGCGCACCAGACTCCTTTGCCACTGCATTCACTCGTTCAAGCTGAGCTGCGGTCCATGCGGAGGTTCCCCAGTACAATACCTTTCCAGCTTTGATGAGGTCATCCATCGCCATAATGGTTTCTCTCACAGGTGTCGTGTAATCGTATCTGTGCAGAAAGTATATGTCAATATGGTCCAGATTCAAGCGCTCCAAGGTGCCATCAATAGCATTCATGATGTTCTTTCTGTTGTTACCCCAATCAGTAATCTCCTCACTTGTAGGCCAGAAGACCTTACTTGATATTACCAAATTCCTTCTACTGACGTTCTCATCCCTAAGAAACTGAGCTATGACCTCCTCAGCTTTGCCTCCTGCATAGATCTCTGCAGAGTCGATAAAATTGACCCCGTTGTCCAGCGCTGTGGCCATGCACTTTTTGGCCACCTCATTGTCAACAGTCCCACCATAAGTCAACCAAGAACCAAGTGAAATCTCACTGATTTTCAGACCACTTTTTCCAACCTTTCGATATCTCAAAAGAACATCTCCTTATTCTTCTCTCTTATTTATTTTAACAATAGTTAATATTATTATGTGTTTGGTTTCAGTACAAGACCGTTTTTAGCTGTGAAAATATCACTAGTGATACATTCGAATGACATAAAGGTTAGTCCTCCTTGAATCAAAGCATGCTTGGCCCTTTCCGTAGAATGATAGAAGTCTTTCAAGAGAAAGAAGCGACTACTCCTGAAAAAGCTCTTACATGGAAGGATCTAGGTTTTCCTACTGAGTTTGAAGTGTTTTCTTCACAGTTACCTCCAGATGAATCTCCCATAGTACGTGTTGGTAACAAGTATTACTTGTCTGAAAAGCGTTTGACAGAATTGAGGAAGAGGAGAAATGAGCTATTTAGCCCTCTGAGAAAGTGGATTAAACATACCGCGAAAGTACCAAAGGGATTTCTTCGATATCAGGTGCTCTATAAATTGAAGGAACGTCCAATGTCTGGTTCAGAACTTACAGCAGCAATCGAAGAGGACCTAGGTGGTTTCTGGAAACCTAAACCTGGCTCCATGTATCCTTTGCTGAAGAGTCTTTTCAGAGATGGGCTTACAAGAGAAATACCTGATGAAGATGGGCGAACTCGAAGATATGAATTGACTCCAAAAGGATTAGAGTTCATTGAGAATGAAATCGAAAGGAGCAGTGAACTTCGCGAGAAGATAAGCCAAGTTCTTTTCCCATCTGCCTCTTTCTCTCCATTCATGGACAGTCCTGAAAAGATACCACCTGCTCTTCAGAATCTTTTCCCAACTCTTCTGAGCTTGCGTATCCTACTAATGAGCAACCCCTCTCCGATAATACTTGAAGAGATTGCCAAAGCTGCTGAGCGTTTCATTCTTGAGCTAGAAAAAATTCGAAAAAAGTATGAGCCCTCAGACTCAACCAACTAGACTTCTTCTACACCTTGTAATGATGCGTATGTGAAAAATGATATACCCTGCATCCAATCTATAACTCATGGCGTGTGATCGTTTGAAGAGCTCTGTAGATCGATTGCAAATTATTCGTTCAGGAACAACAATGCGTGATCCTGAAGTCTGGAAACTAGGGTTTAATGGTCCTGAAATACGAGCATTGGAACAAGATCTTGGTGTGCTGAACTTAGCAACTGTCATTCTTGTGGAATCTGATGGGCTAAATATTCTGATTGACACAAGTTGGGAGGGCACGAGTGATGAAACAGTAGTGCCTATCGAGCAGAACAGGTTAGTCATGGAACTGAATTACTTTGGTGTTAAACCTGAAGATATTGATGAGATCTTTATTACCCACTGGCACTGGGACCACTGGGAGAACATCTACCTTTTCCCGCAAGCTCGTGTTTACTTTGCTGGTTGCCCGTCAAACTTTGTAAAAAAGAATCTAGGTATGATTTCAGCAGATAATGAGATTCTCAAACTCAATGAGAATGACGATTGGCACTCTGGACTGGAGATACTAAAAACAGATGGGCATTCAGACCACGACCACTCTTTGGTTATTCAATACAAGAATAAAACGTTCGTCGCAGCAGGTGACGCAATAGTTTCCAAGATGTATTACCACACTGATACATTCTTCCCAAATGATCGAGTAACTGACTTTCAAGAAGAACTTCAAGCCTCATTCAGGAAAATTGTCAACCGAGCAGACTTTATCATCCCAGGTCATGATGGTCCCTTTGTCAACTACAAAAAAGGGCAATATTAGAAGACCTCTTGCTGGTATGAAAAGTTGTAACAAAATTAGCCATCGCTCTTAAAATTAAACCTTTTAAGTAAGCCAAGTATCGGCATTCTTAACCTCTTTGAAGTGAGTTGTTACAGTTGTCCAAACAAGAAACGGAATCCGACACGGATAGAGAAAGCAGAAGTCTAAGGGACGAGCTATTAGGTCGGTTTGAACGTGATGAACTCGGCCTGAAACACCGAGAGATATCGGTCATGACCAGGCTGAGTACGGATATTGTCGAGATTCTAGACGCGTTGGTCGAACTGGAGATATTCAAGAGTCGGTCGGAAGTGGTAGCATCATTTGTTGAGAAAGCAATAATGGACCGCAAAAGTGTCTTTGACTCCATATCAAAGCAGGCAAGTGATATTACAAAGAAACGAGAGGCGGCAAAGCATCTGGCATTTCAAGCGATTCAATCCAAGAGCGAATCCGACTAAATCAAAAGATGTCTGTATAGCAATCGTTCGGGTAGTAATTCGCCGCCTCCTTATCGTGGTTAGGATACCAAACTTGTGCGAAGAAGGGGTTTCTCTTTGCAATCTCGTCATCATTCCACGGAGGCGCAAGACACTCTGGACACCAATGACCAGTCTTTAACACAAGATAGGGCGTTCCTTCGAACCTGTGATTGAATGCACATTTCCACATCAGATGGGTATACATGTCATTGTCCCATTGAGTAGAGAGAAGTTCCCCTCCACGGAAGTGGGCTGCTCCCTGAAGGTCACTTATTTCAAGAGAATCCTTGGACTCGTCATATCCATGATCCAATCTGATCCACTCTGGTCTAAGATTGGGCATGTCTTGGTCATCCCAGTCACCAATGGCCTCGTATCTCTCATAGGACCCATAGAATGCAGATATTCTCCTATCGTTCCTGTTCTCATACCAATAGAGCGTGCCGTCTTTTCCTGAGACCATCTCTTTCATCCTTTTGTAGGCCATTTTGCGAATGAAAGAACGTATGCCTGGTATCCTGTTCAGAAACGCAGCTACCCTCAGCACGAATGGGCGATTCTTCATCACTTGGTCATAATGGTCCTCCAGTGACTCTCCCCAATTGTGTATGTACTTGTTGAGAATCCAGCTATCCTCAAAATAATGGCAATGGAAATTCCTAAGAGCAAACCATTTTCGCTCCATGATTTTCCGATAGTTTCCCATGCCAAGCATCATCATCATTCTTTCAACATATTCAATAAAGACGACTCTGCAGCTTGGGCCACCACCCATGTTGTAGACACGACGCCAAAAATCTGAATCTTCAGGAACATCCAGACAGGTCACAAGTCCTCTTCCAGCATCAAAACATGTGTTCAGCTCGATACATGTGTCTATTGGCTGATGGAACATAATTGGGTCCATCAGGCTCATGGCATCTGGAATGGCGATGTATGTCTGTCTAAGAGACGCCCAATACTTTAATCCTGAATCAATAACAGCTCGTTCTCCTCGAATCTTGCATGTCGCATAGAAATCAAACACACTTGGTTTCAGGGGGTCTCCAACTCGACCCATATGGATGGACTGCAAGCGGTCACCAGTTTCTGCCACTGAGCCAACATAGACGAACTTGATGTGGTCCTGTCCCCCCACCTCATAGATGGCTTTGATTACGTGTTCAATTGCCCTTGTATTGACAGCCTCAGACATCTCTGGATTGTGATCTGCAGCAGGGGCAATGAATGCCATAGGAGAGAGAATCCAATCAACACCACGTACAGACTCAAGGACGTCTGAATATTCTGTGGCATCACCCCAGACTATCTTGAAACCTTCCCCCTCCATGACACCATTTCCAGGTATACCAACCAATCCACATTGTCGTTCATAAGGGGCAAAAAGTTTCTTGTTCTTTTCAGAAGGTCGTAGCAAGAGAACGATGTTGTATTTCCGCTGACCATTTTCATCTATGCGAGTCCAGAGCTCCTTGAATGCAACAAAACCCATAGACCCAGATGCACCAAGTAACAAAACAATCTCTTTCATGGTGGCGCCTCTGAGATGAGTGCCCATCAGAGGGATATATTATGATATTGTTGAGGAATCTTACCCGTGTAAATCCGAGGGTTCCCATAATTCGATCTTGTTCCCCTCAGGATCCATAAACCATGCAAACTTACCCTCAGGTGTTTCTTGAACTCCCTTCTCATCCACCTCAACGCCTCTTGATTTCAAATCTGCAACTATCTCCTCAATGTCACTCACAACAAAGTTAATCATCCAGGTCGAGTCGCTTGGGCTGAAGTATTTCGTGTCTTCGGGAAATGGTCCCCACAGAGTATAGCCTGGTGCCTTCAGGTCTTTCCATTTGAAGTAGACATACCCCTCCTCATCGGGTTTCAAACCTAGATTCTCTTCGTACCATTTCTGAAGTTTCGTTTTGTTATTTGACTTGAAGAAGACTCCTCCAATTCCTCTCACTGTCATTGTTCATTTCACTGACTTCCACGATATGACCAATCTATATGTTAGTTCAGGTATGGAAGGATTTCATCAACTTCTTTTTCGCAGACTATATCCAATGATTAGCAAAACAACCACAACAACAACAACAGTGATCAAAATCTCAAGTAGTATTGGACTTCCTAATGATACAGGTGGAGGAGAAAAAATCCAAACCATTGTGTCACTCATACCTCCACCGTACTCATCTTGAACTGCTCTAAGTGTTGGAAGGTCATCCGAGCTTGTATATCCAATAACCGCAATGTTACCACCAGCAATAGACATGCCCAACACATAGTCATTCATCTGACCTCCAAAATAACTACCAAATGCAACACTTGGCGTTTCTCCTCTAATGAGAGCGATATACCCATCAGTACCACCACTACAGTTCTGTTGAAACGGGTTTACTGTGGGCATATCAGTGGATGCAGTCGGCATTGTAATTAATATTGCATCACCTGGAAGAACCTCCATTGCATATGAGCGATCTTCAAGATTGCCTCCAAGGTAACTTGACAAAAGAAGACTATCACCGTTTCCACTCAGTTTTGCGAAGAATGCATCATATGCCGCAGTGTTATTCTGTAGTTGGTTTTCTAGTGGAAAATCTGAAGATCCTGTGTATCCTGACACGACGATATTGTTACTGGAATCGAAGCCTACCTGGTCCCCAAACTCCCAACCATTCCCTCCCAACAATGATGACCAATAAAGGGATGAGCAATCCGATGTGAACTTGGCTACAAAACAGTCCGTTAGCCCACCACCGTAGGTCTGCTGGTATGCAGAGTCAGTTGCTACTGCATCTCCATTAGTCATTCCAACAATTACCAGGTCGCCGGTTGCATCAATACCAACAGCCCATGCATCATCGGCTGTTGTGTTACCAAAGAAAGTTGATGAAATAATGGAATGATTTTCACTGCCCATCGATGTGATGAAGACATCAGAGTTTCCGCCTCCAAAGCTCTCTTGATAGGCACCCGGACTTGTGAAGAAGTCAGCTGACTCAGTGGACCCAACGATTACATAGTTCCCATTAAAATCAAGGACAATGTCCTCTATGCGATCAGATTCATTGCCACCAAAATATGTCGAGAAAATAAGAGTCCCATTACTACTGAATTTCGCCAGAAATGCATCAGAGGGTCCGTTCAACTCTTCCTGGATTGGGTTCAAGACTGTGAGATTGTCTGAACTTGTACCTCCAGCAACGATGATATATCCGTAAGCATCAACTAACAGTGCCATTGGCTCTTCAAGTCCACTCCCACCAAAGTAAGTATAGAACTCAACCTGGTACTGAGGATTCAACTTCACAATGAATGCATCTCCTCCTCCTCTGTATTCCTCTTGATGTGCGTTGACAACCGGAAGTCCAGATGACCTAGTCATACCGGTCAGTACAAAGCTACCATCAGTACAACAGTAAATATCATTTGACCACTCCTCGCCATCTCCACCAAAATAGGAACAAAATAGTACATCTAGCCCCTTAGTAGCTATTACCTCCTCCAAAGAAATGCTAGTCTGAGCTACGTACTGTCCTCGACCTGTTTCAATCAAAACAACTCCTGAAATGAATATAAGAAAGACTGCGAGAGTCATCAAACGCATTACCAAACCTCCTTACTACAAGTTGACACGTTTTAACCTGAATAAGAGGGAAATGTTCACAGCATGCGCCCATCCATCAAATCTGCCCGGCAGAAATCACATATGTTGTCGATGGTGAGTCTGAATCATGCCAGCATCATGGGATGAAGTAGCATATGACTACCACAAGACTGTAGGTGAAACCGGGGATTCATACCATCGGACCTATGTCAATCCAGTAATTTTTGATATTCTAGGAAACATCAATGGATTAATAGTACTTGATCTTGCCTGTGGTCAGGGCTATCTTTCAAGAATACTCGCCCGCAAGGGAGCAAGGGTTGTTGGTATTGACATATCAGAAAAGATGCTTGAGATTGCTCAGAATTCCGAAAAAGCTGAACCTTTGGGCGTGAAATATATTCGATGCAATTCAGGGGATATGTCAGAGATTGCTGACGAATCCATTGACTGCATTGTTTCCACCTTTGGATTTCATGACATCAAAGAGATTGGCGCAACAATCGAGGAGTGCAGTCGTGTTCTCAAGAGTGGAGGAAAACTAGTATTTGCAATCCCACATCCCTTCACCTATGCACGACGAGTACAAGATGAGGAGGGCTACTATCTTCAGATTCGAGATTATATGTCAATCAAAGAAATCCCTCATCCCAAATACAAAGATACTGAAGTTGTAGCTTACCATCGACCCCTCTCCTATTACTTTGAGAGACTTTTCTCTGTTGGAATGCAGATAGTCGCTTTTAGAGAAGTTACAGCTGAGTTATCCAGGGGTCGACCAATCAAAGATAAACAACTTCTTGCGTACAAAAGGGAGATTCCAGGATTCCTCGTTGTAGGTCTGGTAAAAGTCATGTAGAGAATAGACTCTCAAGAAAAATGAGATAGTGGTTGACTTGCTGCTAGTCTTACAGGTTCTTCATCCCACTCACCAAAGTTCTGAGCAGCGAGTTTCAAATATCCAACTGAGTTTGGATCTAGTCCAACATGCGAGGTGACAACAGCATCCAGCTCGAGAGTGTCATCACAACTCCATAGAACACCAGGATTTGTGAAGACTTGAGGTTCTAATGTCATTCCGCTTGATGCACTATGAACTGCCTCCACAACTCCCCTAGTCTTGAACAGCGACCGATAGATCTTGTTCATGTCAATGATACTGGAATTCATTGCCTTGTTCATCTCTCCATGGAATTCTCCTCGATCCGGTCCTGGAATCATACCAAAGAGATTCTTTAGAGTCAAAGAGATGACAATATCCTCTCCCATGAATTTGAGCTTTGCAAGATTGAGAAGCGTTCCATCACTCATGTCGTATAACCGCTGAGGTACAAATGATGCCATCTTCTTCGTGAATAACGGTGCGTACGAATCCTCTACAATTCTTTGGATGGTTTCTTGTTCTACTACCCGACCTGCCCAGATCTCCTCTGTGATATTGATATACTCTACATCATGTTTTTCCAAGACCTTGTCAATTCCAGAGTATCGTAGAAACCATTTGTCAGAGTTGCGTAAAGCATCGCGGTCGAATGACCCGTACTTCTTCTGCTCTACTGCCTCTCTGCATCTGGCCCATCCATAGCTCTCAACGACGATAGCATCACCATCAATTGCAGTGAGTGTCCAATCTAAGACTGTCGCCTCAGTGAAGATGACAGAGAACCCCCAGTTTGGTTTAATGACCACAGGGGGTGTTAGGTCGAGGTCCTTGATGACCTCAATGAACGACTCTCTTTGAGTCCGATCCTGGAATGTAACGCGCCCGAATGTCCGAATACTGTCTTGCTGCATCATAGAAGTGGACCATGTGGATTCGGTAAAGTAGTATTCACTCGGAGATTTTGAGAGTTAGAAATGTTGATAGTCGGGGGTGTCCAGTTAGTAAAGCAAGGAGGATTCTAAATGACCTGCTATTTTAGACACATAAACGAGCTTTTTGCTGAGCTTGGTGTCGTGGTGACGCCAGCGAATAAACGGGACATTGACAAAGTGATACACAAGCTTGTTGGAGTGGACTACAAAAACTGTTCTGCTGCTTGGAAGACGATTAAGAAGCAAAGAGATGAAGACGCCTCGAGGTTCATGAAATCTCTTGATGGAGTGCTTCAAAAATTTAAGGAGTGAATCTCAGCGGTTCTGCAATATCCAATCTATTGCAAAATCAATCAGTTCCCTCATAGGCAATAACCTAGAATCTGCCTGACCTACTTTGGTGATCTCATAACCAATCGACTTCTCAAAGGCTGCTCCCAACTCTTTGAAATCATCTGAATTATACTTGACCTCTTCCCATGAGACCCATTTTCTCTCTCCCCCTTGAATGATGGCTGCACCTGTAATCTGCTTGGGAGTCTCTGGAGTAATGATCTTACTCTCGGCATAATGTAGTGCAGTGTTGGACTCGTGGTCCGCACCGAGAAGCAATATTTTACTCCCAAGTCTATAGAGGACTCCCCATGGGGATTTATCTCCATATGAGTCTGTCAAATCATGCACTTTCACTATTCTCTTTGCATGCTTTCCCCATGCAGTACAAGAAACCTGAGGATGATTACTGCGAAGAACTCCTGGCATTGTTCTGAACAGTTCTGGTACCCGACCAATATTTCTCAGAGGTGTGATAGTGGGGCGAAAAGGTGGCATCTCCCTTCGGATGGTTTCCCACCACTTTTCTGGGACTGGAGGAAAATTCCAATTTCTGGGATCGGAATTTCCGGTGCTGTGTGCTTGCATGACGATAGTACCCCTCTCTGACACAGCTTCCATCAGAGCTTCGATGACAGTGACTTGGTCCCCCACTACCCATCCAATCTTACTCATGGAGCTGTGTACAGACAAAATGTCCCCAGGTTGGACTCCGATTGCCTTCAGGTCGTGGACCAATTGTTTCTTTGTGATTGGCGATGGAGTGCTGTCCACAACAAGCTTTTCCTTCTCCCAGCGAGCCATGTTTCTCACAGACTACAAATGGGACAATCTCATATTCAAAACTGTTGATGACTAGGTTTCTTCTTCTGATTTAGGTTTGAAATCTAATGCAACTGAATTGATGCAGTACCTTAGTCCTGTAGGATTGGGTCCATCGTCAAAAACATGACCAAGATGACCTCCACATTTCTTACACATAACCTCAATTCTACGCATTCCATAGCTTGTGTCTATTTTTCTCTCAATGCTATCCTCGGAAACCTTGTCCCAAAAGCTTGGCCATCCAGTCCTAGACTCAAACTTGGTGTCTGAACTGAAGAGCACATTGCCGCACCCAGCACAGACATAAGTGCCTTTACCCTTGTGATGCACATACTTTCCTGTGAAGGGTGGTTCAGTTCCACATTGTCTGAGGACTCTGTACTGTTCAGGACTCAGCTTTACTTTCCAATCTACTTCTGATTCTTCCATAGTTAACAATAGTACATTGACATTGATAATCTCTTTGAAAGTGGCTATTTCAACAATCATAATAATTGGATTATATGAAACAGAAACTAGGTGTTGCCCCCAACGTCTACTGAGGTCCCAACAGTTTTATGAGAGCTAATTGGTCAATGTATATTGAGGGGCATCAAGTTGACACGAGCAATAGTTGAGGTTGAGATACGAATTCTCTCAGACGGGAATGTTGAGAATTGGAGAGTCTTGGGAGAGGCTGGATTTACTGCCCTCGTCAAAGTCACTTATGATGACACGAGCGAATTCCAATTCCTCTTTGATACAGGGGGAGGGACTCCCGCCTTGGAGCACAATGTGGGTGTTATGAAAGACACCTTGAAACGAGATTTATCTCCTATTGAAATGATAGTCCTCAGTCATGGACATTGGGATCATACTGCAGGTTTGTTGAAAGTCATAGCGATGACTAAAAAACGAGTACCTGTCCTGTGTCATCCAGATGCACTCCTACATAAGATATTCACCTCTGATGACGGAAAGCGCCACGAAATCGGAATTCATGAGTACTACACCAAGTCTGAGCTTGAGTCTAGGACTGAGGTCATTGCCACTACAGAACCATATGCTATCGCTGATGGGATAATGACCACTGGTGTCGTTCCTCGTACTAATGCCTTTGAAAAGCTGACTGGACGCTTACAAAAGATTATGATTATTAGAGATGGAGAAGAAACCCCTGATTTGATTGAAGATGACCTCTCGGTTGTTTTCCACTTGAAAGATGACTCAGTTGCAGTTCTTACAGGTTGCTGCCATTCTGGGATTGTCAACACAATCAGTCATGCGACAAAACTTACCGGGTCCTCATCTATTGTCGGTATCATAGGTGGATTTCATCTCCACGACGCATCAAAGGAACGCTTGACCAGTACCGTTGAACATCTCGGTCATTACCCACTCTCTATAATTGCACCATGTCATTGCACAGGTCTTAGAGGTCGTTCTGCCCTCATGAATGCATTCGAGGGTCCATTCAAGGATATTGGTGTAGGCTCAGTAGTCAAGTTTGAGGCAAGACAGACTGAATGAAGTCGCTGACCAAGTCCGCTATCATTCTTGCACCAGCAGTGTTCAAATGCAGATAATCAACATGAAGAGAGAAGCCTGCGCTCTTCGATATTGTATCCCAGCTTTTCCTGAGAAGATAGCGGTTGATGATAACCTTGATGATACCTAAGTAGTATCTCTCATAAGGATATGTTTGCCCTACCGGAGAATTCTGAAGTGATTCATTCATTCTCTCATGCAAGGGTGGTCAACAGCTGCTGAAACCTTTGACAAAGTTGGACATCCTTTAAATGATCGTTTGAGCCATTGTTGTAGGTCTTTAAATATCATTATCAGGCGACAGAACTCTGAGGTCGCCCGGACACGCACCTGACCTCGCAGAGTCCACCCAGTGCCGTTTCCTGGGAGTACAACGCTCTGGTGTCCAAGATTGTACAACATACAATGAACGGTAGGTATGCAACATTCATTTCTTCAGCTATATGCTGTATAATGCTACTATACTCAGAACTCCTAATGAACGCTGGATGACTGAAATCCTCTCCAATTGGAGGAATTGAAAGGAGTGCAATTCTTGCATTTGTTTCTGTTCTAAGCCTCTTCACAAGTGATTGAAGGCAATCTTCATACCAACTCGAATCGGGATCTCTTGGAAGTTTCATTCTCATTACATAGCTCTTCATCGCATCTGAAGACATAGTAGCATTTACGTCATCAGTACCAATGAGTACGGTAACAACATCCGGGTCGCACTGAATGACCTCTTCGACTCGTTGTAGATTGTTCCATGCAAGTTCAGAGTTTATACCTGCATTAATGAACTCGAAAGACTCACTCTCGAATCTCTCCTGAACCATGTCTACATAGTTAACGCCAACTCTTCCGTGAGTTATGCTATCTCCCAAAAAGACTACAACACTCTTTCGAACATCTTTCTGAGGATGTGCTCTTAGGTATGTTGAAGGAGTTTTTTCGGGTTTCTTCATTGACTGATAGAAGGCATATCCTGTGAGAGGAATAAGAACAAGAATGAGTAAACCAAACAAGAACAGGAGTTGCCCCAGCATAAGGACAGAACCCGCAAGTGGTTCTGATTAATCTTTGCAGAAATGTAACATTGAACAACTCTTTTGAGTGATTTACCAACCAACAAGGAATCATGTCCGATGAATACATCCAAGACTTTTGGCCTGAGGAAGGGACCTTTTGTTGGGGCTGTGGGAAAAACAACAAGCACGGTCTCCAGTTGAAGAGCTTTTGGAACGATGGTGAAACTGTAGCAGTATGGGAACCGAAGGAATACCACCTAGCTTTCCCCGGGATGCTAAATGGAGGAATCATTGCTACACTGATTGACTGCCATGGGACTGGAACTGCAAATGCAGCAGCTCACAAGGCTGCTGAAGGGTCAGCTCAACACATCATGTTTGTCACAGGCGGCATCTCTGTGAAATATCTTAGACCAACTCCCATTGACAAGCCTATCACACTCCGAGCAAGAATTACAGAGATAAGTGAAAAGAAGATCAAGGTTGCATGTGATCTCTATTCTGGAGATATGAGATGTGCGTCTGGGGAGGTGTTGACTGTCAAGGTCGATCTGGGACTTTTTCTGAAAATCGAAAAAAAGTGAAATATTTCGCCATTTTTGAGTCCATTTGCGCATTTTGATAACAAAAGAGTCTGAAAAAGAGAATTAATAAGACAACTTGTTATACGTTGGAGGTTGTTGCGAGGCAGAGTGGACAGTCGATTCCTGCGGATGTTGATTGATTGTTATAGTCGCAAACGGGAGTAGAGCCTCAATGAATATTGAGAAGAAAGCATGTTTGCTAGTTGTATCACTTACTTTAGTGCTAGTCTTACTGAATGTAGTACCTGCGGTCGTGTCTTCATCTGGAGTTGATCATTCTCTTAGTGCATCTCGGAATGATTTCTCTTTGTCCCAAACCGGAACGATTGAACCTCTCGAAACAACAATTAATTTAGTGGGGACCCATGGCTCAGGAGGCTGGTATGTTTCAGATGTCACCGTCACATTCTCTGTGTTTAGTTCAGCAGACGAATACACTACTGCATATAGCTATGATGGTGAAAACTGGATCATCTATAGTGATGCCTTTGTGGTATCAACTGAGGGGGATACCACTATTTACTATAACTCAACTGACTCTTCTGGATTTATTGAAGGTACAAAGGAAGAAATAATTAGAATTGATAAGACAGCTCCAGAACTCAACCTTGAAACAGAAAACGTTCCTGGTGAAGGTACTTTTGTAACATTGAGTGCAATTGAATATGGTTCTGGCCTTGCTAGTATTGCATACAGTCTTGATGGAAAACGTTTGGAACGCTATGTAGATCCCTTTAATATCTCTACTGAAGGTTTTCACACCGTTTTCTATCAGGCTCAAGATTTCGCTGGTAATTTAGCAACTAAGACTGAAACCATCGAAGTGATCATTGAACCTATCGCCATCCCAACAGAAGTTATCTACAAAGGTGACACATCAGGTGTTTATTCTGACCAGATTACTCTTAAAGCGCAGCTTATGGATTCGATGAATGATGTACCACTTGCTGATAGATTAATCAAATTCACAGTTGGAGCACAAACAATGACTGTGATCACCGACTCTGATGGAGTTGCATCTTGCTTATTAATCCTAGATCAACCAGCTGGGATTTATATGGTTTCTGCAACCTTTGAGGGCGAGATTGGGTACCTTGATTCATCAACCACTGCTGAGTTCGTTCTTGGAAAGGAGTCTGCAACCACTTATTATACTGGTCTGACAATCATTGAAGAAAAGGATGAAACCTTAACCCTGATTGCCACTGTGTTCGAAGAAAATGATGGCTTCTTAGGTGACTTGACTAAGATCTATGTGACCTTTACACTCTATTCATCAGCTGATTCTTCTACACCTATCGATGTAATCGGTCCTATCATGGTCATGCCTACTGATATGGCAGGAGTTGGGATTGCCATTGCAGAAGTCCCTAACTTAGATGAGGGAGAGTATCTGGTTGTTGTTAGTCTTTGTCCCGAATACAACTTTCACTACAGCAGTCCCGATTCGGATGCTGCTATTCTAACCATCTATGAACCTTCTCGAGGTAAAGCGACAGGTGCCGGTTGGATTCGTGACTCGGATGGAAACAAGGGGCATTTTGTCTTCCTTGTACAATACAGCTGCCGAGGAACTCTGAAGGGCTTTGCTTACTACACTGTTCGAATTGACAATCTAGTGTATTTTGTAAAGACTACTGAAATCACTGGATTCTCAATTGATGGGAATCATGCCTTCTTTGAAGCAATCTGTACAATCTATGTGATTAACTTAGATATGTGTGAGAAAATCCAACTAGAGGAGAGCTTTAGGCTTCGGATAGATGTTTGGGACTACAAGAAACGATGTAGAAATGATATCTTTCAGATTCAAATCTTTGACCAATACGGAGTGGTTGTGTATGAGGCTGGATTTGATCCTCTAGGTTATATACACCGAGGAAACATAGTAATCCATAGTTATCGATGGAAACATCACTCACACCACTATCATCATTGGAAGCATCGGTCGTGCTGCCATCATAAAATGCGGCATTGGTAAAACACCTCGGTCGATCTACCTGGATATCCTATAATTTGAACTGGGCGCCTGTTCAACAAGACCATCAGCTACTAGTTGAGCTATAATCATTTCCATTTCTGCTCTTTTCAAATCACAGCCAATCATCAACATAAGCTCTTCAAGCCCCACCTCATCGGTTTCTGTCAGAGCCCTGATTACTGCACCCCGTACTTGTCTCGTTGAACCCTCATAGCAAGCTTGTCTTGAGGTGGGTGAAATACCGGTTGAGTTGGCTGTCATAACCTGTGATCCATAATCCATGAGGGCATTATGCCAATCTCGAGACCTTCCTTTCAAGAGTACTCTGTCTGCAATTGCTTGAAGCTCTCTCTCTGAGTTGAACGCGAAAATAAGAATCGATCGTGATGTATATGGTCCAATACCTTTCAGCTGCATAAGCTCTTTGACAGCCTGAGGGAACTCCCCTCTATCAACAACCTGCTTGGCTGCCTCCTTTAACCACAGAGCCCGACGGTTGTACCCTAGTCCACTCCAAACTTGAAGAAGATGCCTAGTTTCAGCAGAGGCAAGTGATTCAAATGTGGGGAACTTCTCTAGGAACTGCTTGTATTTTGGAATAACTCGATTGACCTGGGTTTGTTGTAACATGACCTCTGATATCATGACATGGTAGGGGCTTGGATCCTCTCTCCAGGGAAGAGTACGAGCATTCTTTTTCCACCAACTCATAACCTTTTCTTGGAATGCCGCTATGTCTTTCTGTTCGAGTTCTTGTTTCAAGCATATACACCCAGTGGTTCATTCTCATGAACCTCCCCTCCTTATATCCTGCTAAAGTGGCCAAAACTTGATTGCAAATTACCTCAATACAATCCTATTCGATCCTTATTTCAGCAATTGTTCCAAGTTGTTTTCCCAACAGCTCCAGAAACATTGTGTCACGTTTCAGAGACTTCTCATTTTCAATAGTCTGATTATAGGCGATTGTATACAAAGTCTTGACATTACTCACATTACTACGTATTCGACCAAGGCTCTGTTCATACCTTTCAAGTGAGGCTGTGGTCCCATAATAAAATCCTACATCTGCCTCTGGAAGGTCTGTCCCTTTCTCAATCAACCGTTCAGATGCAAAAAGGACCTTCTTCTTTCCCTCCTTGAATGCCTTAATCTGGCTATATTGTGTTGCTCCATCCATTCCTCCGTGTACAAAGGTGGCTGAGATTCCCTTCTTTTCAGCAAGAGCGGCTAAATGTTTTGTGACTTCAACAAAGCGGCACATCACCAGGGACTTCTTTTCCTCCTTGTCCATCATCTCCAGCCAAAACAATAGCCTCTTTTCCTTCTCACTCGTGTACTCCTCAGCTGCTAGATACTCAGTCATTTTTTCACGCACTTTGTTCCTCATGAAACTGAAATCGGTGTTTGCTATCAGCGTCTTGTTATCTATTCCCTCGATGAACTTTGAGAAAGACTTGAGCGTACTCTCTAGGAGACGTTGCCTTGCGACGGTCATTAACAGATATGCACTTGCGTGAGAAAGATACACGTGAAATCGCTCCTTGTTGTTACCAAGTCTCTCAAGGAAGGTCTTCTGGATGCTCTTCTTCCCAAGCAGGTCTGAGACAAAAAGAAGAATTCGATCGGTTGGTATCTGACTTTTGCCAGTTAGAATCTTGTAGCTCTCTGATAGCTTAGAGAAAGATGTCTGACGAATCTTACCAATTAGGGAGTCAATATCTGCAATCCAATCGTCAAAAACTCGAATCTGTTTAAGGTCATAGGCTGGTCTATATGACTCGAAATCATCCCCTACTGGATGAATCTCTAATACTCTGTTCTCCCCAAGGGTGGTCTTCAGCAGGTCTATCTTCGTTTCTTGAGAAACGGATGCAGTGAGTCCAATTATAATCTTCTGTGAATCGGTTGAGAGAATGCCAAGTAGGTTCAATATTGGTTCAAACTTCTTGTTCAAGCGGTAATTCTTTGACTCAAACTCACGGACCAAGTTGTCTGCAATGCTCTGCTCATCAAACTTTCTGCCATTATCTGTTTCCCTCTTTTCTAGCTCCTCCTTCAGGTTCTTCACAATATCTGCAAACTCTCTACCACCTCCAAACCTTCTCTCGATATACTTGATTGCTTCTTCTCTAGGTCGTTTTGTACCATAACTCTGTGCAAAGACATCGAAGATCTCATCGATGATGACGACTCCAACCTTCTCGAGAGTTTCTCTATCAACTCGCGGACTCTTACCAACAACAGAATTCATGAGAAGAATAGGTGTAGCAAAGATGAATTTCGAGAGAGATGCATGTTTTCGAGTCATCTGGGGTGGGATGCCTTTCTGGTCGTCCAACAGATAGAGATGACCATGTTTGGCGAGACCGTACTGAGTCATCATACTATGAAGCTGGTGTTTCAACTTACGATCCTGAACCAAGAACAAAACCTTCTCATCAGGAGCCACAAGCCCACGTTCTAGAATTATCTCTACAATGAGAGCTGCAATCAGAGTCTTTCCCATGCCTGTTGGAAGAAGTATCAGGAATGCACTCTTTTTTTCATTCTCAATATTATATATGACCTGGTCTCTGGCATTAATCTGGTAAGATCTTGGCTCAATAACTGATTCTTCACCCATGTGTTCCCTTGAAATTTACTGCTTTATAAAGACTTGAAATTCGGAAAACTCACCACACTTTCTCAAGCACTCGAAGAGCATTTTTCCCTGCAATCTTTGCTATCTCCTCATCTGAATAGCCATTCTTGACCATCCATCGAATCACATTATAGACTGCTTCCGTCGGGTTCTCCAAGCCCTTGACATAGTCTGGAAGTTCTCTTACTTCAAGGTCCTCCTTTTGTTTGGGACGTGGGTAGTGCCCTACTCCATCCCTCGTCAGTCTATCATCGTATAATTTGTAGAGACCTACATGATCCCCATAGAGTGTATCAGGGCCACATCCTACATGGTCAATGCCCATTAGCTCTACACAGTACTCCAGATGAGCCATATATGTATCAATCGAGGGGACTGGATTGTCCTTTGTTGCAGTATATCCCGGAGCTGCCTCGATTCCAATGACGCCATCAATCTCAGCCAATGCTTGAAGGACATCATCAGGCACCATTCGCTTTATTGGATGAATTGTCTGTGAGCCCGCATGCGAGATGATGACTGGTTTTTTACTTGATTCAATAGTGTCTCTGGCAGTCTGATCGCTCACATGACTCACATCAATAAGCATCCCGACTTTGTTCATCCTCAAAACACAATCATATCCAAAATCAGTGAGTCCTCCATCCCTCATCTCATCCAGTCCAGTACCAAGCTGGTTTGACTCGCTATATACAAGCCCCATCTGACGAATCCCCAGACCAAAGAGAACATCAATTCTGTCAACCTCATTCTCGATGCAGGTTGATGACTCCATCGCAGCGACCCATGCCAACCTTCCTGTTTCAAATGCATAATGGATGTCTCTTACGGTCTTGCAATGGATGACATAGTCCTGATGTGCGATGTCACACAGTCGCTGGCCCAAGTCATGAATTGTGTCTGTCCATTTCCAACCATGTTTTGAAGTGACATTCGCAGAACCATCCATCATGTTGTCAAAGACACAGTCCAATCCTGTTTTGCTCAACGCCTCATACGCCATAAAGTCCCTGCCTTCTCTGTTGAGTTCTAAGGGCTGACTTGGATTCTCTGTGCAAAGTACTGGATGTTCATGAAGATCAATTATGATGTTCTTCTCAATTATCTCCTCGACTCTTTCCTCCTCAGCCTTTGAAAGAGGGACCAAGTATGACCAGTCCTTCCTTGTTGGATCTCTGAACCTGAACTCCTTGTAGTCGACTCCAGGTTTCAAATAATCATAAGCTTTGTAGCCTGAATACTTCTTTCCTTTTCCCAAGTTTCTCTTCTCCATTCTATTGCTTGAATACTGTTCCCACGAGCTTCTTGAAGTCTGCGGCAGGGTATGTGACACGGCTCTGAAGAATCCCCATGTCTACAAAACTCTCAGCAACCTTGATTGCTGCACTTAAGGGATTGATGACTGGGATTCCTACCTCCCATTTAGTTTTGGCAGTCCGAAATGCCATTGACATGCAGCCAAGTACAACAGCCCCTGCTCCATTCTCTTTGGCTTTGTTGATTGCTTTGGTGGCTTGCTTGATAATTGCTGTCGCATCATCTCCCCACATCTCAACAACAGGCATCTCTACGAACTCAACCGATGCCAATCGACTGTTGATTCCCATCTCCCTAGTGCGAGCTACAAGGTCGTCTGCAGCTTTGACACCGCCCGCCTGCGTGGGGGATATCACACTGAACCTGTCTGCTACCATACAAGCAATGTGATACGCTGCCTCTGCAGGTCCAATTATTGGAACATCCATCAACTCTCGTGCAGCTCCTAGTCCTGGGTCTCCTGCACACCCGATGATTATAGCATCATACCTGTTGTTTTTTCGAAGTTCAAAAAGCCATTCTAGCACCGGCCCAATTGACATATACGCTTCAATCTCAGACTCGATGGATAGTGGTCCCTTTCCAACCTCTTCCACGGTGACTTTTGTACCCGGTCTGGCGAGAGATTTTGTGATTTCCTCTCGCCTCTTAATCTCGTCATCAGGCATTCCATCTCCGGGGATAAGATAAAGCAGTTCCAATTGGCACACCATCCCTTGGGGTGTGACCATCCAGTTATTAGTCCTTTCGAGTTACGTAAGACTCATCTGATTAGAAATAAACATGTGAACACATGCCAAGAGAAGATACTCTTCGTACACCTGACTATCGATTTGATGATCTTCCTGACTACAACTTTCAGGCAAATTATGTGGACATCAAGGGACTGCGTATCCATTACGTTGATGAAGGTCCAAAAGAGGCACCTCCCATCCTCCTAATGCACGGAGAACCATCATGGAGTTATCTCTACCGGAAGATGATTCCTCCCCTAGTGAAAGAGGGATTCCGATCTATTGCCCCTGACTTGATGGGCTTTGGAAAGTCTGACAAACTTCCACGAATCAAAGATTATTCGCATACAAAGCACGTTAGTGTGATCCTCGAGTTTGTCAGAAAGATGAATCTCAGAGATATCACTCTCTTCTGTCAGGATTGGGGAGGCCTTATCGGTCTGCGAGTCGTCGGAGAAGAACCGAATAGATTCTCTAGGATTATAGCAGCGAATACAGGTCTTCCAAGTGCCAAGGGAATCAGAGCTAAGATTGGATATCCATTATTCAAGTTACAGATAAAACGTATGGGGAGAGTGACTCAGTCACAGCTTCAAGAACATACGGACTTCATGAGATGGGTGGCATTTTCAAAAACCGTTCCAGAACTACCAATCGGTGACATTATACAAATGGCAACTTTGTCAAAACTGTCTGCTGATGTGATCAGAGCATATGAAGCTCCTTTTCCAGATGAATCGTATAAAGCAGGAGCAAGAATATTCCCATATCTAGTCCCTTCCGAACTGTCAAAGAACCGAAAAGTCTGGGACAAAGTCTTGACAAAGTGGAAAAAACCGTTTCTCACCGCTTTCAGTGACCGAGACCCAATAACTAGAGGGGGTGAGAAGTACTTTCAGAAGATGATTCCCGGAGCGCAGGACCGGGAGCATGTCATAGTCAAAGATGCAGGTCATTTTCTTCAAGAGGATAAGGGGCAGGAATTAGCACAGATCATTTTGAACTTTATTCAACAGGGTTGATTGAATCTGCAGTTTTTCATAGAAACGTCATGGGACATTCAGCTTATTGTGACTCCTCCCTGTCACTATACCCGACTCAAAAGCAGGACTACAGTCATGACTACATGCAGCAAGTCCTTCAAAGAGATCAGTGTTGCCATATGACTCATGTTTACATCTAGATAGTCCGTGTCCTCTCTTGTTCTAACGCTAGCTTTAGACCACTAATTGACTGTCCAGTGAACAAACTCCAGACTTCTTCCAAGATATCACAGGGATAATCAGAACAGAGTGAACAGACCCTACATCCCTTTTCCTCTGCACAAAGCCTGACCCTACACTCAAGACAGAAAACATGCAGTCTCTCACTACTACATCCATCGCAGATCAGATCTAATGCATCATATTGATGACTCTCGTCTGACCACTTCTTTGCTGTTTCTTCGAGCTGCTCCATATTGTTTGTCTGAGTTCCGATGTACGCTGGACACTCTGAGCAATCAATACCACAAGGGGCTATCATTCTACTCATGACTTACAGTCAACTGAATCCACATATCAGGTTTCTACAGACATATGTCGGTACTAACCAGTCCCAAGTGTTTCTTGAGTCAAGAATGCAGAATATCACTTGGTAAAAATCCCATTTGTCTCAGTTCTTTGAAATTTCGTTCATGATATTATCTGAAAACGATCTGGATTCTTCCCGCATAGACTCCTATCACAGTTCCATAAACCGCAGCATTATATTAGAGAAACTCATCTACTGTAATGTCAAAAACTGATTGGTGCCACAGTAATGACCTGTTATTTCAAGAACTCCAGAATGAAGGAACTGCTCCACGATATTGGAGTTGAAGAAACTAAAGAGAACATAAAGAAGGTCGATATGATTCTTCACGATATGTTGAGTGTTGATTATCCCAACTGCGCTGCTACCTGGAAGATGCTGCGTCAAAAACTCGAATATGATGCTGAAGGTTTTAGAGAACGAATGAAAATTGCTGTTCAAACTGTAGTAGAATCCAAATAACAGACTACTAACACCCCATTTTTAATTATCAGCTAGGTTTTTTTGTGCGTATGACACTGTAATATAATACGTTCAGGAGGAAACGACTTTGGTGGTTGTTATTGTACTAATACAGGTGAAAGCAGGGACAGCGAGTGCTGCTTTTGAACATATTGGGAAAATTAAGGAAATCCAACAGGTACACATGGTCACTGGTCCATATGACATCATTGCCATTGCTGATATACCTGTAAAGGCTGGTTTTCGTAGGCTAGTTGAAAATATCCATGATGTGCCCGGTGTGGAAAGAACCGAGACCTGCATGTCCATCTAATTGATGAATAAATCACCCACCCTCAACATCAAACGACATTGAACTTCAGTGGGTCGTGAGTTTTTTCTCAAAAGGTTCAAATGACAAACTCGTAGTGTGTTATTCTGCTTCCTTATCGGCCTGCAGCATACAAGACTGCTGCTGTGGACTCCAAGAGGTCATTACTTTCACCGAGCGCGCCAACTGGTTCAGTTCTTGAAACAGCAAAATAGTCCGATTTGGAACTCATGATTCCCTTAGGTCCTTCAATCTTGAGTTTCATCAGAAAAGCAAAAGCCCTTGCCGTAGCACTATCTTTACTTATTGGCTTTCTCGTGTCCTTGTAGTGTTCGACAACGAGTCTTTCGACAAAACTTATTCGCTCCCAAAATTTACTGATGGTCATGTGTAGCTTGAAAGCTACCACATCACCAAGCGAGTCTAGTATGAACACGCCGCATGTATTTCGTGGGAGACTTCCAACTATCACTTTGTGCACATATTCTGTCAGAGTAGTTCTACTAAGTTTTCGTTTTTCATGTAGAGTTTCATTGACTTTAACGATCGGGACAATCACTATGCCCGGGTAAGAGAGAGGCTCACTCAAACAGAAATTCTGACCCTTAAGAATCTCATCCGCCAATACTCTCACACAATCCGACCCAGTCATGCGTCTCCTCTCGAGTCAACGTAATCCTATTACGTATTACGCGACAAGAACAAATATAAACTCTTTCATTTTTATCTTTTGTCTAAAAATAGGCCGATTTTGGTTGAAAAATAATGGTGGGAGAGGTTTTTTCGTCACTCTTACAGATTAATTTGTTAATATAGTACCAATCTCCCTACCAATCTGGTGAAATTTCTCTTCCGCGCCAATGTCTAGAGGACCCTCTCTTCCATGAACAATAGATGAAACCCTTGGTTTGATGATTTTCATCTTCAATCGCTTCATCATGCCCTCAATGGATCGAGCAGCACTGTTCTCAAGGACTAATAGACTTCTTTTGTTCATTCGAGACTCGTTTCTAGTATCAAAGCTGAATCCAAACAGGCCCCTGAGTTCAATGTTTCTGAGTTGATTCAAGAACTCCTTCATCTCTTTAGAAGGTCTAATCATGTGAGTTGGACTCCCTATAGCAATCAGGTCATGCTTTGGAATCTCATTGATGTCAACTTCACCGATACTCATACAATCCACTTCAATGCCCAACTCTTCAATCCCTCTGGCTAGACTCATAGCAACAGTCTTGGTATTTCCAAAGAGTGAATGATAAAGAACAAGAGCTCGCTTCATTCTCTCTCACCTAAACCTCCATCTGTTTGAATATCCCTACAAGGATGCCAAGCACAACACCAAAACCAACTCCAGTTCCCATGCCTATGAACATTATAATGTCCACTCCGCCAAGAAGCCCAATCAAAAGACCTCCTGTAGTTCCTATGAAGACGCCCAGTCCAATGTTTCTGCCCCTTTTCAACCTATGAACAAAGAAGATACCTATCAGTGTGGTCGCAAAGAGGGTGAGAGTACTGATAGGAGCAAATGAGCAGTGTGAAACATAGCCAATCAAGTTCACTCTGTTTGCTCCCCAGGATAACAGTGAAGTCGGTATCACAGTCCAAATAGCTGCAGCGAAACTTCCTACAGTCATTGCTGAAAGGAATGCCCAGACTAGGCTCAATCCCAAAATGATGAAGAACCTCTTGATTCCACCAATTTGACGTGCTGTATTATGTTCTTGCTTCTCTAGTCGAATTGTATCTGTTTTACTCATCTTGTTTACCTACTATTTATAGTTCAATCATCATAGTGCTTCAGTCCCTGATCGATAATGTTGAAGAAAACCGAAAGATACTCCTTTGTCTTCTCCTCAGGCTGGTCACTTGCTCGATACCGCATTACTAGTTCACGTATTGCCTGAGCAAAAGTACTGAGAACCATTATCACTGAGAAAGGATCGACCTTGTCTTCAATTCCAGATTGTCTTAAGGTTGCAGTGATTACAGAGGTCATTAACTCCTCAATCATACCCATGTAGTGTCTGAATTCCTGTTCGCTCTCAGTCAGTGGTTCATTACTTTCTTGTTTCTTCATTATCTTGGAGATAATTACGCTCAAGCGTCCTGACTCGAAGAGAATTGCATAATCTGTGTGCTTCTCGAAGAATGAAAGATATGCATCTCCCATGGAACGAAGTTCGTAAGAAACTTCAGCCTGCTTGAGATGACTATTCATTATCTCGTAGAGAGTCTGATACGCCTCTGTGACAACTGCTATGAAGAGATCATCCTTTGACTCAAAGTAGTTGTAGAGGGTCATCTTTGTGTAGCCAGCAGCCTGTGCGATATCCTCTACCATTGTCTGGTCATATCCCTGACTTGAGAAGAATTCCCCTGCAATCTTGATGATGGCTTTGCGGCGCTGTTTTCTCTCACGCTCAAGTCTCTCTTCTTTTGGTGACGCGGCTTTGTACCTACTCATGGGACCACTCCGAAGATGATTTTACTTAAGTAAAATATAATATACTCAAGTAAATAAGAGTTGCGATGAGCGTAACATAAGAAAGGCACCTGCTCTAGAAGAGAATAGGCGTTTTTAAAATGAGTCACAGGAACACGATCTGGTTGGAGGCATTCAGAGAAACCGTAGAGGATAGGAAACAAGGCCCAGACCTCAAACTCATCGAATATCTTGACAGCATCCCAAAGGGTCCAGTTCTTGATCTTGGAATGGGGCGGGGTAGACATGCAATCTTCTTTGCGAAGCTGGGCCGAGAGGTAGATGGTGTTGACACCTCTAGGCTCTCAAAGGGAATATCTGAAATGGTTAGTGCCGAGGGACTCGACTTCACCTATCATAGGATGGACCTCCGAAACTTCGATATTCAACCAAAACGATATGCTTTGATTATTGCTTCGAAGATTATTCAGCTATTTCAGAAAGCTGACATTGAGGTCATAGCCGAGCGGATGCAGGCCGGTCTGAAACGAAAGGGAGTATTATACATCTATACATTCTCTGTTGAGCATTTGGAACATGTCACAAAATGGGATGAAATCGAGAAGGTCGAAGACAACACCTATTACCACTCTGAATACAAACAACATTTTCATTTCTTCACGAGAGATGAGATTCTTGGGCTCTTCCCAGACCTAAAGCTGGAATACTACACAGAAGGGCTCACCTTTGACAAGAGACCATCTCGCCTTCGACACACTGGCATCATTCAATATGTTGGTCGAAAAATGAACTGACTAAAAGGCTGGATCTTCATGGACGAGTATGAGATTGATGATAAGAGAAGTTCTATACCATTCACAGCCCGACTCATAGCTCATTATCGTGCCATGGAGTCTCGTCGAGAGAGTCCGCTCATTGTCGATCCCTATGCTGAACGTCTTGCTGGAAACATGGAGTCATATTTCGATGAACACAGGTGGTCTCGTGGAACAGGTGATTATGCAGTTGTCCGAACTCACTACATCGACAACTACATTCTGACTCCTTGGTGTGAGGACCATGCAGTATCACAGATTGTACTTCTCGGGGCTGGGTTGGACGCTAGAGCATACCGTCTTCAAACTCTCAAAGAGGGCCAACATACCATCTTTGAGGTTGATTATGACTTGATAAACAAATACAAGTCTGCTGTGCTTAGAGATGAGAAACCTCTATGTGACATTGTACGGGTCTCTTCGGACTTATCCGAATTGAGCTGGATCTCCAAACTTGAGAAATCAGGATTCTCATCTAAGACTCCTGCATTATGGCTACTGGAAGGTCTTGTCTACTATGTTGACCAGACAATTGTTGAATCAATCCTAAAAGATGCTGCTAAGAATTGTGCAGACAAGAGTAAGGTATTCGCAGATGTTTGTGTTCCTGGCCTTACTCAGGCACAATTCGGACCATTCATGATGCACTTCAAATGGGGGTTGAACATAGAGGATGTTCCTGCTTTTTTTTCTCGGACAGGCTGGAATGTCACTTGCGCCTTTGCAGATGCGTATGATCAAGGGCGAGATGTAGGACAGAAAGGGCTCATTTTTGTCACTGGAAAACGTGATCTGTCACTACTTGATACGACTGGGAAACTCAACGCAGAAGATATGCTAAGAAGGATACCTGCGTCTGAGTTCCAGTCCTTCTCGATTAAGTTCTTGAAGAATGTCATGGATGCGACTGGTATCATCGTTGAGGCATACAATGATAATCCCGATGATGGACTAGGTAGCTATTTTCAGTTCATTGATCGAATAAAACCAGCAGTACATGCAATAATAGAGAGCCTTTCAGATCCATTGTCTATTAGACATATATCATCAAGACTGCTACGAGACCCATCGACAGCAGTTCTTCACACTGCAGATGAAAAAGAAGCACATATTGTGGGCTATCTAAAAGCACTGCTGTTTCTAGGGTTTTGTGGGGCAAGAGGTATAGCTGGAGAGCATTTCACCTCAACAAATGTCTACTTAGAAGGACTGAAGACTATAAAGATTGACCATCTGTCCTCACTTACACAGCTTATTCGGGAAGAGATAGATAACTCTTAAATCGACTCTGACATTTCCCTACCCAGAACCAAAGAGGCTTGAATATGAAGAAAGTTCTAGTTGTTTTTGACACGACTTATGGAAACACTGAGAAACTCGGAAGAGAGATCGCTGCTGGTATTGAGGAGACCGGTACTGCGGAGTGTAAGGTAATTGGAATCAAGGAGGTAAAATCGGAGGACATCTCTGGTTTTGATGGTGTGCTCTTTGGAGGACCAATCCATGCTTTTAGGGCAACGCGAGGAATTAAAGGCGCAGTCAAGGATGCTGCAAAGAAGGGTCTTGATGGTAAGCTGGTTTCCACATTTGACACCTATCAAGCTCCTGGACATAAGGGACGAGCAGCCAAGCAGATCGAAGAGATGATTGCTGACAAGGCCCCTGGTGCAAAGATACTCTCTCCTGGATGTACAGCGCTTGTGGATGGTCGAACCGGTCCACTCAATGCCGTTGAACCCGCAAAGGCTCGTGAGTTTGGTAAGAAATTCGCAGAAGAACTAGCAGGTTGAAGATATCATTTTTGTGAGTTAATTGAAAAAAGTGATGAGAGAGGATGACCCTCTCTCAATTATTGTGCAGATTGTCGTTTTCTCCGACAACTGTAGCAAGCACCCATTGCCAACCATTGGGGATAATCATGGTGCTCATCTCTCCGTTTTCTTCATACTCAAGCGACCAAGTATCACCCAAGATACTGTCGTACCAGTCCTCTCCAAGACCACCATAGAGCAGAGTCACATCTGATTCTGCATCGTACGCGAGGTAGGACCTCTCTCGACCACAAGGACAAATGTTGATGCTTAGATTAGACCAAGTATTGGTGTTGTAGTCATAGGTCCAAGTTACATTGCATACTTCTTCTTCATCATCTAACCCACCAAAAGTGATACACACATCATTCACTGAGTCATAGGCCATCTGTGCCGCACCACCTATTCCATGGTCATCCGGGTTCATGTTCTCCCAGGTGTCCATGTTATAGTCATACGCCCAGGTGTCGGTAAAGATACCCAATCCTGCCCCAGAGAAAAGAATAATCCTATCACTCTCTGAGTCATAAGCCATGAGAGAATAGAATCGTGATGATGGTCTTGATGTGGGATTCATTTCTTCCCATGTGTTCGTATTGTAGTCGTATGCCCATGTATCTCCGGTCGTGCCGCCTGTGGCAAGGACTCCACCGAATATAATGACTCTATCTGAATCTGAATCATACGCTGTTGAGCTATACCGACGCATTGGTGGACTCACCGCAGGACTCATGTTCTCCCATGTGTTTGTGTTGTAGTCGTATGCCCATGTGTCTCCACGATGAAGAATTGCTTCCCCATCGGGGGTATACCATCCACCAAATACAATGATCCTGTCAGACTCTGAGTCATATGCAACATTGAATGCGCTTAGTTCTGGAGGTCCAGACTCTGTTGTCTTGTTCATCCAGGTGTTTTGGTCATAATCATAAGCCCATGTGTCATTGAGGGTTACACCCCCTGGGCCAGTGTCACCCCCAAATAAGACGGTCACATCGGACTCTGCATCGTATATGAAGCAATTCCCATTTCTAGCTGGAGGTTCTGTGCTAGGACTCATCTCTGTCCATGTCCAAGTAGGTTCTGTAACGTCTGGACCAACTGGAGGATTCATCCATATCCAAACCCCACCAGATACAACAATTAGCACTACAAGCAAAACTGCTAGTATTGTTCCTTTTTTCAATCTTCTCACTCCTAACCTTTGTTTGTTTACTTCATCAGGTCAAGAGTTCCCGAGTGTTAACTGCAAGGTCAGAGCTTGATTGCTGTCTTGGAATGACTGCAAGTCCTGTTTGATCTAGGGTGGCACTTGTGTGTATCATGCCCGTAAATACAAACCCCCCATCATTACAAGCAGTCAGCATGAATCCACACTGTGATTGGATTCCTGTATATCCTGCATCCCATAGTAACATTCCATCTGAGTCGGTTCGTCCAAGCCAGAGATTGTCTTCGTTTATATCTGGTGAGTATCGATTTTGTCCCGCGATGACAAAACCTCCATCATCGCACTCAAAAACTGAATACCCACCATCTGGATGCGTGTCGCAATAGTTTTCATCCCAGAGAAAGTTACCCTGCGAGTCTGTGCGAACCAGATAGACAACACCAGAATATTGCATCTGAGTTCCTATAATTGCATATCCTCCATCACTGCACTCAGTTGCAGACCACCCAAACTCCTCTAGGTATGTACCGTAGGTCCTATTCCAGAGATGGCTACCCCACGAGTCGGTTCTCACAACCCAAACATCTCTCAATCTGACTGGATTGCTTTCAGTCCACCCGACCATCAGAAAACCGCCATCCCTGCACCGGATAACTGAATTTGCTGCCTCACCCAGATCTCCGCCAAACCTCACGTCCCAGAGAAGTTCACCTGCACTATTAGTACGAATGAGCCACATGTCCTGGTCAATTGTCCCAGCTATCGCAAACCCGTCATCGTCGCAGACCACTATTGACCGACCATTCACAGACATAGAAGTCTGTTCTCCGAAGGTCTTCATCCAGAGTTGATTTCCATACGCGTCCAATCCGACGAGGATTATATCCCGTTCACCTGAACCGAAGCTCTCAGTTTCACCAACTGCTGCGAATCCAACACGAGTTTCTGTAATGTCATAGCATTCCTCCCATCCTGTGGCCCCAAACGTCACATTCCATGCTATGAATCCTTGATTGTCCGTACGTACCATCCACATGTCAGAGTCGCCTGAACCAAAGCTCTCTGTCGACCCTGCCACAATAAAACCTCCATCATTGCACTGGATAACTGTATGCCCTATATCTCTGAGATCGCCCCCATAGGTATAGTCCCACTCCACATTTCCATTCTGATCAACACAGAGTAGGTACATGTTCTCGCCAAGTGGTGGTGGAGGTGGAAAATTGAATATCAACCCAATGATCGGCTGAGGGTTTAACAGCACAAAGAAATTTGTCATGAGAAGCATCGTAAGCCCCACACTCATAACGCGTGTCATCAAACCAACATGAATTTCTCTCTTCTTTGATATGGGTGGGATTGGACAGGCTTCGCGTCCTCTACTTACACTCCTTCTGAATCCTTGATCCATTTCAGCCGCCTCATTATAGTGTCAAACAGGTATATTGAAAGATCTGTCGGAGGCCTTTCATCAGGGATGGCGACCTTCCATTCCTCGGCAAGCTGTTGTAGTGTTTCTGTACATTGTTCAATCTGGTCGCAGGTGCCACAGTCGCCCTCGTGGGCGAACCATGTCTGAATGCCAATCTTTGGTGAGTAGAGAATATATGTTTCAGTGTCGTATGCTGAACAATAACCCACAGCAATACCGTAGTTGGTGCTAATGTGCCTTATGCTAATTCGGTTTATTGAGGCAGCATGACGAAGTAGTTTGTCTATTCGCGCTTCTGCGATTCTCTGAGCCTTACTCACAAATGGTCGTGACACGTTCATCTCCTTCGCGATTTCATAGGGACGGATCTTTTGCCTCCTCTTGAGCCAGATGAGCCCCTGTTGGGTTGTTGGATATCGCAGTGATTTGAACGTCGCACGCTCCTCCTGAACACTCGAGAGTTAACCTGATTTAGGCAATCAATATTAAACTTCCGTTTTACTAATAAATTAACCGGTTTTTGGCAATTAATATGAAACAAATGTTTGAATAATCTATTTTGTCTTCTAACACACTCTAGGTAAAAAAAAGGGGGAGAGAGGAGGATTCTCTCTCAACAAGTTGTATTTTCTACCTTCTTCTCATAAATACTACGAGAACTACGATGACTACTCCCGTACCTGCAACCGCGAGATACACCCATAATGGAAGACCACCATTACCACCATTGCCGCCATTTGTGAGTGATATATTATAAAGAACCCACGTATCGCCATATGCATCAACCCTATTTGGAGTTCCACCAAAGAGAACAACCTTCTTCGAATCATTATTATAGACTAGATCCGCGTAGGTCCTACTGGATGGATGAGTATCAAAATCCAGCTCAGTCCAGTTGTTATTGTTGTAGTCATATAACCAAGTGTCCGAGTAGTACATGGATGGGTCATCTCTGTCCCCACCAAAGAGGACGACACGGTCCCAGTCAGCATGATAGGTCATCTGGAAAGAGTTTCGCGCGGGAGGAGCCACAGGTGGGTTCATGTTAGTCCACGTGTTAGAGTCGAAATCATATGCCCATGTCTGATCTCTCTGTTCTTCGAAGGTTGCATTTCTGAACTTCCCACCAAAAAGGATGATTCGATCTGACTCACTATCATATGTCATCCCAAAGGCATAGAGAAGATCGGGATTTGTTGAAGGACTCATGTTGGTCCAGATGTTTGAGTCATAATCGTACGACCAAGTTTCTGATGAAGGGACTCTGTCGTCCCACACACCACCATACAGGATGAGTCGGTCCGATTGACTATCGTATGCCATGGCGGGCATCGCAGTGCCTCTCGGACTTACAGCAGGTGTCTTGTTCTCCCAAGTTCCAGTGTCTGTATGGAAGGCCCATGTGTCATTCCAGCATACGAACGGTTCCATCTGTTTCACTCCTCCGAAGAATATCACTCTGTCAGAGTCGCTGTCATACTCAAACGCACCCATTGTTCCCCGTGGTGGTGGACTGTCCTCTGGAGTCACATTAGTCCAGATGTTCGAATCAACATCATACGTCCATGTATCCCCGAATACATATGGAAGCTGAGGATCTTTCCCAGAGAAGAGGACAACAAGGTCCGACCCACTGTCATACGCCATACCTGCAGCCCTTCGAGCCGATGGTTTGGTAGATGGATTCATGTTTTCCCATATTGTATTCTCATCCAGACCATTCACCTGTGGTTGCAGGACAAGGATTGAGAATGTTAGAATAATCACGAGTCCAAGTGAAAGAGCTTTGTTTTCATTCCATTTTCGATTCATTGAATATCTCCCTCTGACCGAACAATTTATTACGAACTTGTTAATATATTTTTGTTAACTATGTTAAGCAATGTGTGTTAATTGATAGAGGGAATATAATGTTCACCACTCTGCGGTATCCGACCAAGCAGCAGAACCTCATCTGGCTTAGGAGGCGACAAAAGGACCGACCGTCAGAGATTGCGAACGACCTGAATGTGTCAAGACCCCATGTGACAATGGAACAGAAGAGAGCAGAGGATAGAATCCAAAAGCTCATTGAACATGCTGCGTCAGTCAACAGAGTGAAGATAGAACATATGAGTGCTCGATATGGTATTGCTGAGGGCTACTGTCATGCCTATGACTCGAAGACATACATCATCTATTCCCCCAAGATTGGTGTTCAGAACTGGTATGTACACGAGGGAAACTGTGGCACCTGTGATCTGGAAGACCAGTGTAAGGAAACCCTTCGTACTTTGGCGGAGGAGTGGGAGATAGGAATCCCACCAGGAATGCCACCAACTGAGCTTGGTGTGTACCTGTTTGAGAGAATCCGGAGGCGACTCAAGTGGGACAAGCTGTAAAGGACCACTCAAGAGTATGCCCATTACCTCCGGGTCCGACCAAGAGAGGCCCTAGGTTACTTAACTCTAAGAACATCATCATGGCAATAGGACTTGTTTTAATCCTGACAACAGCTAGCTTTTCAGCGTTGGTGTTCACGAATTCCACCTTTGTTCCACCGATTGTCATAACAGGTGAACCATCCGACCATGATGCTCTTCTCCTGCGATTTGATGATAATGGTGACCTTCTTTGGGATATGACATTCCGCAGCTCTGCCCATGACATGGCCTTCTCTGTTGTGGCGGTAAGTAGTGGGGGATTTTTGATAGGTGGCACAACAGAGTTGGGGGGGCATCCAATGAAATTTGAGTTATGGCTTATCCGAACCGATGTAGATGGAAATTTATTGTGGCGCAAGACCCTTGGAGAGGCACATTCCGGCGGAAAACTGCTAGAAACCAGTGATGGTGGATTCGCTATCCTCTATGGAAACCGCACATCAATTTATGATTTTCACAAGATTCTATGTATCGATAGGAATGGACAGCCAGTTCAACAACACGAATCGTGGTCTTATGCAGACACTTTTTGGGAGCACAACGAGGGTGGATTCGTTGTTGCAGGTGGTGATAATGGTGAACCATATGGAACAAATATCGGTATGATAGACACATATGGCAACGAACTTTGGACTCAACATTTTGATTTCCCATGGGCTCCACCCGGTCAAGATTTCATTATCGAGGCGACCACTGGTGGATTCATGCTTGTTGGGTATGCTGGACCTGATGTCGGTTCATATCTCATTAGCACTGACACTGAGGGAAATATGATTTCAGAGAAGAACTATCCAGAAGGCAGCTTTACGTCAATCCTTCAGTGCAGTGACAATGGTTTCTTACTCGTCGGTCCCGAGTCAGCTCTTCGTCTCGACGAAGCTGGTAATGTCCTTTGGAAATATGACTTTAATTACTTAGATGGAGAATATCACAATCTCGAAACGTTTCCTTTTGAGTTCGTGGAACTTCAGACTGGAGGTTTCGTCTTTACCCATGGAGCTTGTGAAGTTGGTGAGATGTTTGTCCTGGAATGCATCACTGAACAAGGAAGGAGTGTCTGGAATCACACCTTTGACTTAGTAAGTGAACCAAGATACCATGAAACAGGATCTATTGATATTGCAGCTTGTAGCGACGGTGGATTTGTATTGGCAGGGTCAGTCGAATCTTCACATCTGACACCGCTCATTGATAGCATACCAAGAGCTGAACAAATAACATACAGAATCTATCCAGAAATATTAGTTGCAGGTGCTGCTACTTTCTTATCTTTTGCAGTCATTGTTGTTTTTGGAAAACAAACACTCTCCATCGGAAAGTGATTCTGAGAAGTAGTCCCTCCTTGAGTATCATCCTATGGTTTAATATCAAATGAACGCAATAGGTATGTTTTGACGAATTCGCAAGGAGGTGAGAAGATGCCGATATTCGTGATAATGGGTAATCTGACTGAGAAAGGAATCAAGACCATAAAGGATGCCCCAAAGCGCCAGAAACAGGCTGAGGAGATCATCAAGTCAGTAGGTGGAAAGCTCCTGGGTCTATACTACACCATGGGCAAGTACGATTGGGTTTCCATTGTGGAAGGTCCATCCATCGAGGCTGCTATGAAGGCTCTGTTCATCTTTGGAGCTGGTGGAACAAACAGGACCAGGACTATGGTCGCTCTCACTGCTGATGAGGCAAACAAGATAATCGGTGAGCTTCCTGACTAGTACAAACACTGGGAACGGGAAGACACAAAGGGAACAATAGGCAGCAGACCAACGGGTCTTGAAGATGGACTTGGGATACTGTGAACGATTGAACACGCTGACAGCACCAGCAAGAGTAAATCCTGATATAATTGATCTCTCGATGTGCGATCCTCCACGGTTCGGTTTCGGACCTGATCCAAGGACTCTTGAATCAATCAACATCAAGAGGGCAGAAAAGGGATATCCCTCAATGAATGAAGAGTTGATTTCTGAGATTCGAAGACGAACCAAATCATACACTGGAGTGTCCGTCGATGACTCTGAGGTCATCATCACCAATGGATGTGGTAGTGCCTTTGCAGTTCTATCAATAGCCCTCAAGGGCTGGCCAGTTGGAATCGAAACCCCCTTCTACTCGCCAGCCTACGAGTATTTCCGGAGGACCTGTTACCTCTGGTATGCTCGGTGTAAACCTGAACTTGAGTGGGACTTAGATTTCGACCTCCTTCGGATTGAACTGATGCGACGTAAGGGACCTGGTGCCCTCTTTCTTGTTAGTCCCTCAAATCCAACTGGTCATGTGCATAGTGAGTCAGACTGGAAAAAGCTGGCTGACCTAGCTGGGGAGTTCGATCAGGTCATCATAACGGACGAAGTCTACGATGAGATGAGCTACAGGCCTTTCAGCTCGATGCTACGCGTGGCTAAGGATGTACCTGTTATCTACATGCATGGTTTCAGTAAGGTCTGGAGAACTCCCGAGATACGTGTGGGCTTTCTCATTCTTCATGACCCAGAGAATCATGCTTCAGGTCTGTATCAAGAGATACAGAAGGTCGCTGCACTCGGGTTTGGTGTGAATCCCTTCTCGCAGATGATAGCTCTAAGACTCCTAAATGAGGATCTTGACTATAGGAAGAAGCAGTTCGCCTTAATTAGAGAACGACGAGATATTCTACTCAAGGCTATCAGTGAGTCTGAAAATCTCCAGAGTGTCGAGGCTGGAGGTGCCACCTATCAGATGGTGGAAACTCCATGGAACGATTGGGAAACCTGTTCACGTCTTGTGGATAAACACAGCATTCTTGTGACTCCAGCCAGTGTCCATGACCCATTCATCGGGGACAAATATGTGCGGATTGTCTTTCTCAATACGCCTGAGAACCTGACTCGTTTCGTTAACATTCTTGACACTAATCTCTATTGATCCTCAGGATTAAAGATATCATCCCAGCCAAAGAGGAGCGGCGCGAGCAGGACCCAACCAATGAGCACTCCTACAAGCACATGGACAAACATGATGTTCGCAACCAAGATGTCCACTGTGAAGCCAATCAGGAACGACACGATCCCAAGATACCCACCAATCTTGTTCGCACGCAGAATCAGAAAGACTGCCACAAGTGCTAAACCTGCGCTTATCAAGACTATTGGACCCCAGAAGAATAACCGTGAGGTCCATTGTTGGAAATGATAGGAGAGATAGTTCCCAGCAATATCGTACAGAAGTGTTTCATAACCTGCTTGAATCATTACCCATGCTAGGAAGGCACCAACTCCACCAATTACATAAAATAAGAACTGCGCAGCTACAATCTTCGCGTTTGGCCATCTCATACTGAACACTCGGTAATGGATGTATTCACTCTTTTCCTAGTTCATGAATCGCACTACATCGACCGTTTATCAATCCGAATGTTCATTGTTTTTATGAACATCCTTCGATTGAATCTTGATTGCCAACTAGTATGCAGATTATTCCATGATTGACGATATTAAAAACAAAATTTCCATTTTTCGTAAAGAGTTCAAACCGGTCTTACATAAATATCTCTGATTACTTATTTTACTGCCTGATAAAGACACAATATTGCACTATGATAAAGTCGGGATGCAAGGACACCTCAGGTATGTGATATCTAGTATCTTTGAGGCTGGACAATGAAGAAAATGATGAGAAAACCTCTACTCTTCGGTTTGCTTATCATAGGTTTTCTCATATTAGGTGCTTTACCGATTCTAGGAAACCCCTCCTTAGCTAGAATATCTACTAACCCTGGAGATGTCCGCGCACAATACGTTCCCAATAGATCTCATCAGACTGCTGCTGCTCCTACAAAGACTGGTATCCTCTCCCCACTGGAGTTTCTGCAATATGGTATTAATACTGAAACAACAGGCAGCATTTTCGCAAGGACTGATGAGACCCCCTCAATTACAACTGAGCTGACGTTAGATACTGCAAACGGATGGAAAAGTGAACAGGTGGAGCTCAATGTTTCCGAAATCAGGAAGCTTTTCGTTCTCAATGGTACATTTTCAGATGGATATCCGGGGACCAATATAGAACCATCAGGAAGCGTATCCTATCATCCGCTGGGGTGGGATGCTGACTCTCTCAATGATGAACCTTCCAAGCAGACAATAAGCGCTACTTATAATGATACAGGCCAAGAGTATGTGGAACTCGAGGTTGAGGGAGAATCCACTGGAACCCCATGGGATTTTAAAGTCTACAAACACTCTCATGTCTTTTGGTATCAGGATGTAACACACTCTTTGTCTGAAACTGACTTCTTACTCAGTTTCGATCTTCTATATGATAGTGGTCCAATTGGAACTCGCCATCTTCAGGATTTTGAGCTCAGGGTAGAAGCTGATTGGGGCTCTGGAAATGTGATCCTTTGGAGTCTCGACCCTGTTACCATTCCAGCTAGGGATATGTGGGACACTATAGGACCAATTCCAATCACATTGACAGGAGTTCCTACAACATTTGAATTTCGTTTCATCTTTGAGATTATAGAAGATCGAACACTCGAAGGTGATAGAGAGGACTTTGATGATGATTGGGATAATGCAAAGTTTGTTAGGTTCTTTGTTGATGATCTTTCCTTCATTTCAGCGGACTACCCAAATCCTGAAGATGTGAATTTGAGGGCTGATATTTCTCCAATCGGAGTATCGCTCATCGTTGGACTGGGGAGCAGTAGTCAGACGTTGATAAATTACTCGTACTGGGAAACCAGTCCTTTGCCCATAGAGATACTCTCTGACACGCCTGTTTCCTTCGAGTACGAGGCACGTTTTGTGAGGCAATTTCGGACTGGCAATACAAGTTGGACAACCAACCCATCAGAACTTGGTATTGGATACTCTGTTGATATATCCTCAAGTTCTGCACTAACATCATTCTTCTATATTCCTAATCATGATAATCTAGAGGGCTTTATAGTAGAACTGCCCCATGCGTCTGATTATGAAAATGCTACTATTTTAGATGCATTATCCACCGATGTAACCTCGTTTTGTACCATTAGTGAGGGCTTGATTCTCATTAGTGGTGACATCCTTGACTCGCTCGGGTGGTGGAAAGTATCCTTCGACGCACCAAATTATGCTGAAAATGTGACCACCCAGAGGTATGAGGCACCGACCTGGGTCAATCAAACCAGCTTCGATTCAGGAGACCTAATCCGGTCATCTATAGATATAGGCACCTCTTACTCAACTCCTGCCCTCATAGAGGGCTTGTCCATTGAATGGTTTCTACCAAATAACACTGCTTGGCATATGGAAATAATCAATGATGGAGTAGGTGGAACTGTCCAGAGTTCTGCACTTACGTTAGGAGCATATAATACGACACCCGGCGAGTGGATCAGTAGAATCTTCTGGACTAATGGGACTGAAGTCGCTTATGGTGAAACGCAATTTGATCTCTTTCATGAGTCAAGTCTTACACCAGCTACACCAATAATCACTGCAGGAACAGACACAATAACAACCTGTGCAGTGTATCTTAGAGACTCGGACACGAATGAGTTTCTCCTTGATGATCTATGCGAAGTAGTTGGGAATTGGTCAAGTGATACAATCATCTTCCAAAGAAATCTTGCAAAATCGTGGTGGGAGGGGGACCTCAACACAACTTTAGTAGGCACAGGCAATCACACCATTGTCATCAACGCCACAAGACCATATTATAGCTCCAGCAACTGTACAGTTTTGGTCGAGATTGCTACCATCACTCTATTCACGTACTTTGGACCAGACTACATAGATGTTGGTCTGGGAAGTACTTATACAGCCAATTTCAGATACTGTCTTTCTGATGGGACTGGGCTTGAGGATGCATTGGTTGAAGTAACCACAGTCATTGGTCCAGTAGGTGGACTGAACTCTGGAAGCACAGTTGCAGTTGCAGGACAACCTGGTAACTATTCAATAGATTTTCAGGTGACTATTGGAGGTTCCTACTTTATTGTAGTAAGCGCATCCAAGATCGGGTATGATACAAAGACCACATCTTTCAATATAATCTCAGCAGCCATCGGAACAGACCTGATTCTCCTCAATGGGACTTCTGACGCAATGAATGTGGGTGAGAGTTACAGACTTGCCTTGCAATACCGGAATGATACCGGAGAGGCTCTTGCTGGCGCAACAGTCACAGTTGTGGATGTTGTACCAAGTGCAGGTCTGACCTTTGATCCCGTTCAGTACCATGGAACTGGCATCTATTCAATTTTGGTGAATGCAGACCTTACAGGCATATTCTCAATAACTATCAGAGTAAGCTTGGACGGTTATGAATCACAGGTACGAACTTTCACTATGGTCGTATCAACAATATCGAGTATTCTCTCAGTAGACCCCTCTTTTGTAACGATATCTGCTGATACCAACTATACTCTGATTGTCACTTTCACAGACGACCTCCTGCAGGGGCTCGAAAATGCAACTGTTTCTGTCATTTCTATAAATCCCGCCTCCGGGCTCTACCCATCCGCAACGACAGACCTTGGTTCAGGCTTGTATTCTATAACCTTAGTTCCCTCTGAGGAGGGGACTTACAGTGTAGTCCTAAGAGGCTCCCTACTGAACTATCAGAATAGCACAGTACTCTTCACCCTCGTAGTCACAGATGTACCAACCTCCCTCCAGACATCAGACGGTCTCGTTTCAGGATTCTGTTATTTCACAGACACTCTAGAGATAGTTCTTCTATACGAGCGAACTGATGATGATACATTTGTCCCAGGAGCACTGATTGAGGTTTCTGCAGTTGCAGGTCTTGACTATGCTGTAGTAGAAACTCCTCAGGGCTATAACCTCACGTTGAATCCCAGTTATTTGGGTCATTGGTCTTTGACCTTTAAAGCCTCAAGGTCTCAATTTCGAAATGCCACCATGATCTTTGACTTCGAAGTGCGTGAAGCAATCACAGGACTCTCTGGAGGTACTCCTCCTCCGAGCCTTTACTTCGGAGTTGAGTACAGCTTTGCCATTACATATGACCATGGTAGTACTCTTGGGATTTCTAATGCCTCTATAACGCAAACATACAGGGGCGTTCAGGGCGATCCACTCCTGTGGGTTGATCACAGCAATGGGACCTATACTTTCACACTCATCGCTGGTGACCCAGGATCTTATGTTATTTCAATTGAGTTCTCAAAATATGGGTATGAGTCAGCTGAGATAGCCTTCTCTTTTGTCATCCTTGAAGTTCCAACCATTGTGACCACGACCACGCTACCAGGATCACTTTATGGGTCTCGAGTATACGTGGTTGGTGTCCATGTCACCTCAAACGAACATGGGCCAGTGATGGGTGGTGAGGTCAGATACTCCAACAGCTTAGCCTCATATATCACGTCAGAGAGTTTCGCCAATGGATGGTATAATATCACCTTCTCTCCTGAAACTGGCAACTTCTCCCGCGCTGAGATTCATATCACGAAGCATGGTTATAGCGAGGCTGTTGTGGTGTTCTCACTAAACGTGAGTTCAATTCCATTAGTGATTTCTCCGGGATACTTACTGAACAGCTCATACTCTCTACTTCAGGGACAGAATCTTGTCCTGACTCTACGTCTGGAAGCTGGGGACACTGAAGAGCATATTTCAGATGCCACAATATCTTTTTCAATTCTTGAAACAGAATCAACAGGTTCCTTTGAAAGTCAACCTGATGGCAGTTATAGCGGAATTATTCCAGTACCACAGCAAGCTGGTACTTACTCCCTTCAGATTCGAGCTTCGAAACCCCAGTTTTCCATTCTGCGCATTGAGATTATCCTAATTTCGGAGGTTGATGAGAGCGCTCTAGTGAGAGGTGTCGTGTTCACAGGTCTTCAAATTATGGCCCTATTAATTGGGGGCATTTCCTTAATCTATGTAGGTCAACGTCGTCAAAAACGAATCTCTCTAAGGAATCAGATGGAGCTCATGAGTCTAAGAGCACGATTCAGTGACGCTAGCAATATCATTGGTTTTCTCGTCATTCAACGGAATAATGGACTGCCCATCTATTCCAAAATTCTGAAGGGTGGATTTGAGATGTCCATAATCAGCGGGTTCATCACAGCAATATCGAGCTTTGCTATGGAGATTCGATCTGAAGAGAAACTATGGAGTGCAATTCCAATCTCCGAGGTTGTCACTGCTGTGCAAACCAAGGAACTCATCTGTGCTCTTTTGACAGTTGACGCACCATCATCGCAACTTATTAGAATCCTTGAGGATGAGGCGGTAATAATCGGCTCAAGATTCGACTCCTATCCTGATCTCTTGGGCACACTAAGTCACAAAATCGACACAGCCTTGGAGTATAAGAAGGAGTTCGATCTGTTCTTTGAGAATCAGTTTGATTTCAAACTTTTGAGAAGCTATTCCTCCTACGATTTGAGCCGAAAGGGAGAGTTACCGCTGATTGAACAAGCTATAATCTCAGGAGAGATGAATAGACCCTTCTATGTGTCAGAGCTTGTTCGATACTTGATGGCTTCTGGTGTCGAGGAAACTGGAGCTTATCAGATGGTGATGGCGGCAGTTGAATCTGACTTTTTATTATCGCTAGAAAAATCTGCCAAGGATGAAGAAACTCCCACCGAATCAACGAGCTGAACCAAATTCTGAGAGAAGCAGAAATATCCCATGAAAAAACAAAGAACAGAGCGCACTTTTCCTCTGACTAATGACCCGCATATGTTTATTATATCATAACATCAACTATGATTACGTGAATTGTTATGAGTTTGCAAAAACTGAGCATGTTCTTTGTGATGGTTCTCACACTTGCAATGTTGGCAGGGTTCGTTCAAATTACTCCTGTGGCTGCCACCGAACCCTCTGATATGCAACTTGTCTATGATTTTGAAACTCAAACACTCTCAGTGAATGTTTCACACTATGTCGCAAATACGAAGACTCACTATATAGAAACCATTGAGATACAGAAAAATGGTGTATTCGCACAAAACAGATCCTATGTAAACCAATCGTTCAATTATGGGATGTATGACACATTCAGTGTTTCAGCAGTTGTTGATGATAATCTTACAGTTACTGCTATCTGTTCGAAAGGGTATTCACTCACAAGATGGCTGATTGTTACATCCACAACTGCAACGAACACACCACCGCCGACTGATACAACAACTACAACCACAGAACCAACGAATGGGATTGACTCACCAGGAACACCTTTAGGTGGAGAGATTGCTATTGTTGCTGGAATCGGAGTTGTTGTATTCCTCATCATATTCTTTGCTTGGCTTAACCCAGACAAGGTTCCTGGCGCTTTCAAACAACTCGGTTCACGAATAAGTGGCGGATTCAGTTGGTTCGGAGATAAGCTGAGAGGAGCCCTTTCCTGGTTGAAAGTAGGGCTCGGCAATCTTCTTCAGCAAATCAAAGCCAAATCATCATCAAAGTAACCAGGCTTATACCGCTGTTATGTCCTGCAAGAATTCGATTGTGCAATCGAACAAGTCGTTCTTGTACAGGTCATCGCTCATGATGGCATGTGGCGCTCCTTCAACCATATGCATTTTCTTTCTTTCAGAAGCCAAACAATCGAAGATTCTCTGAGCACTGTCTTTTGACACTCCATCGTCAGCAGTCCCCTGAATGATGTAGGTAGGACAAGTCACATTGCTGAGCGCTTTCTTGAGACGTTTCAGGGCATCATGTGCTATAAGCCCAATACTTGTTGGGATCCATTCATACCCCACCCAACCTTTCTCTCGTAGCCATCTAGGAGCCATTGACTTATGTCGCTCAGGAATGGCTCTCCTAATTAGGGGAGTCTTGCTTATGACGGGAAGTAGGTGTAAAAGTCTACTCTGGACTGCATAAGGAGCCGCCCAGGTAACCACACCACTTACTTCACTTCTCTCTGATGCTATGAGTAGTGCAAGAACACCTCCTAAACTGTGTCCCACGATGAAGACTTGCTTACAGGTTTCTAGAAGACGGTCAAGTCCTGAATGTGCATCTGTGAGCCAATCCTCCAAAGTGACTCCAATAAGATCCTCCGGTTTAGTACCAAATCCTGTCAGTGATGGCAACCAGATTGTCATTCCAGTCCTTTCATGCAGAATATCTGAAAATTCCTTTTGATCCCAAGCAGAACCACCTCCTGCTCCGTGGAGTATAAGACAACCTGCTGTATTGCCAGCTATGAAAAGTGGTTCAGCACCAGGCATATAATCAGTCATTTCTGACCCCCATTGTGCTCTATTTTGAGTGCTTCGAAATCAGGGTCAATATCGATATATCGAAGGATGAATGCGGCAATAAGGAGGAACGGTGCGAACACAGGACCCCACCACATAAGCCCCGCAAGTTCTGATCCCGTTAGGATGACCGATAGTTGCATGACGCCGCCTAGAACTAGGCTTGATGCTGCTTGGAACATGTTCAGAGGTACACCAATGAATCCAGTGTATATCCCTGAGCGACTATCTCCTGTCACAATCTCATCGACCTGAGCAATGTCTGCAGGAACAACATAACTCATCAGATAGTAGATGGCCATTCCTGCTCCAATGGGGATAAAGAACAGTGTTGCTGCCAAGGTGTATCCGATAACAGATCCAAGATCTCGTAAAATTGGAGTTATAGGCGTGAATAAAGCGAGTAGTACCAGCCCGATGATTAGAGACCGTCTTTTACCTAACCTGCGAACTCCTGTGAGCCAAATATAGAAGAAGACTATCGTAGAACCAAGCATGGCGAGGGCCGCAGGAGCCAATGCTCCAATTGAATCAAGAAACATCACCTGTTGAAGGAATCCCACCAGCGAATGATTGATTGCTATTAGCGTGAAAGATAGAAAACCCACAGCCAGGGTCCATCCAACAAAGGTGCGATTTCCAATCGCTACTTTGGTTTCTTCCTTCAAGCTACGCTCAATAGGTGTGATACCAGGTTTTGCCCGAATGACCAACATTGATGGCAACATGAAGAGAATCGTGATCCCACAAAACAATAGTAAAAGATTGAGCCCAGTTTCACTCAACTGCTCTGGAGGTCCTGCTACAAACAGTAGGGGTGTCATGAAACCCATAATTCCACCTGCAGAGTCCGCAACAAAGTTGAATGTGTTCATGAATCCTGACACAAGTGGTCTCTCAGCCTCATCAGTGATTTCAGGCAACCATGCCTGATGAGCAGTCATTACAAACGCATAGAAGAACTTGAAGAGGCACAGAAAGATAAGGTAGTAGGTAAAGAGCACTAATTCAAGGGCAGGATTCGCTGTGTCAAGGAACCAGTTTGGCACAAACAGAAAGAATGCGGAAATCATTATGCCCGGCGTACCAATGATGACAAATGGTCTCCTTCTACCCCATCTGCTCTTTAGTGTATCACTATAGTATCCAGTGAACCAATGGGTAAGACCAATGACGATATAGGACGCAGCCAGTGAGATGCCATTCAGGAACCAATTGAGCTGAAAGCTGGTTCCATAGACATAGAAAACCGTCATAGTGATCATGGTCATCAGAAAGGACGGACCAAATCTTCCCATAGAGTATCCAATCTTCTTTGGCAGAGAGAGCATTGGTATCATTTTTCCTTTGTCTTAACATACTATTGAGCTTGCTGATTCTAGGGTTATGGTGTAACAATCTATTTGTAGCTAGTAGAACTCTCACCATACAGCCCTCTATGATGATGAAGAATCATGGACATTCGAGAGGCTGGAGGTCAATGACCATTGGATGTATCATTTTCAGCAAAACAGATTGCTCCGTCTGCAACACTGGCCATAAACGAACTAATCGCAACTATCAGAGCTGGTGGTGAAAAAGTCTATCACATGGGCTTTGGAGAGTCACCATTTCCAGTACATTCCCGTGTTCGCAAAGCGCTCTGTGATAACTCCTGGCGGCAGAGATATCTTCCAACTCAAGGCATAATCGAACTAAGAGAACAGATATCGGGATTTTATCAGAAGATGTTTGACCTACAGTACTCTCAGGAGCAGATTGTCATTGGTCCTGGTAGCAAGCCACTCATGTTTGCAGCCCTTACAGCTCTTGATGGTCCAATTTTCCTTCCAGCACCCTCATGGGTCAGTTACCAGCATATGGGTCGGTTTCTCTCACGAGATGTACATCACATTGTGACCCTCTCAATGAACTCCTATCGTTTAGAACCTGATTTACTGGAGTTGGCAATCAGAGCTCACTCCCCAGATCGTGACCAGCAGAAAGTGTTAGTTTTGAACTATCCATGTAATCCGACTGGACACACCTTTTCATCTAAGGAGTTGAAAGAGCTCGCAGATGTTGCTCGTGAGTATAATGCTGTTGTCGTTTCTGATGAGATCTATGCATTAACACATTTTCGGGACCAAGAACACCATAGTATAGCAGAGTTCTATCCAGAGGGCACGCTCGTCACTGGTGGTCTCTCAAAGGATAGGTCTCTTGGTGGTTATCGGTTAGGCGCACTCCTGCTCCCTCCAGATGAGAAACAACTTCTACGAAGTATTCTCGCTGTTGGGAGTGAACTCTGGTCAAGCGTATCTGCTCCTATTCAGTATGCTGGAATCGAAGCATATCGCACAGATACAGAGCTTGTTGACTATATTGAGGACTGCGCTGTTGTGCACGAGCTGGTCACAAGATACGCCTACAAGAGAATTCACAACATGGGTGTTTCGTGTCCTTACCCACAAGGAGCCTTCTATCTGTTTCCTGATTGGAACAGTCAGAGAGAGGCACTTCAAAAGAAGGGAGTGACAACCTCTAATGAACTGGCCAAACACCTCCTCAAGAACTGGTTTTTAGCAAGTCTACCCGGTGTGGAGTTCGGTATGCCTCCTGACGATCTTTCCTTACGTCTTGCTACTGTTGACTATGATGGCGCTTCAGCATACAAAGCTTTTCAGAAAAGACGAAAATCTGCTATCAAGGACCCAGAGTCTTTCGTCTTGTCTATTGCGCCTTCGGTTGTAGAGGGGTGTAATCAGCTTGAACGGTTTACTGCAGAGCTTGACTAATGCAAAGGAGGAGATGGTACGGATGGAGAAGCTCATAATCACAGTTGCACCAACTGGTTCTGTTCCAACCAAGAAGGACACCCCTCATCTACCGGTGACACCAGATGAGATTGTTGAAACTGCCTATTTGTGTGCGCAGGAAGGAGCATCGATTATTCACGTTCACTGCCGAGATGAGAATGAGAAACCCACCTCTGACTCTAGCCTCTTCGAAGAAATCGTGAGGAAGATCCGGAAGCGAACCAACCTGCTAGTCATGGTATCAACAAGCGGGGTTGCGGGATGTTCTGATGAGGAACGTGCTGAGCCGTTGAGAACCAACCCCGAACTGGCTAGTCTGACCACAGGGTCTCTCAACTTCACGGGTCGAAAACCTCCAGTGGTGTATAGGAACTCTTGGGAAACCATCACATACCTTGCTCAACGAATGCGTGACCTAAAGATCAAACCAGAAATGGAGGCATTTGACGTGGGCTTCATACCACAAGGTATCATGCTCATCAAGGAGGGTATAGTTTCAGAACCACCACTCTTTCAACTTGTCATGGGTGTTGGTGGGGGGATTCCAGCCACTATTGACAACCTACTGCATATGCGAGCACAACTCCCAAAGAATGCAGTCTTCACTGTGGCAGGGATCGGAAGGACACAGGTTGACATGACAACCATGTCTATTTTGATGGGCGGCCATGTCAGGGTCGGGCTTGAAGACAATATCTACCTTACAAAGGGTCAACTCGCCCCTAACGAGGACTTTGTAGTCCGAACACGTCAAATTGCTGAATCTCTTGGCAGAAAAGTTGCTTCTCCAGACGATGCACGGGTCATTCTTGGATTATAACCCCTACAAATCAAACTCTATCTGAATGAGCTTAGGAATGACTGCACCCAAGCTGCTTCTCTGTACTGTTTCACTTTTATCGCCTCAGCCAACTCACTCTGTCTTAGAGCCGCTGTAAATGTATCTGATCCGGTCTCCATATTGAGGATTGACCTTATGGACTTCACGAGATCTTCATCAAACGGTGGTTTGAGGTGGGATGACGCTAGTCTGAGGTGTTCAATCAATCTCTCCCTAGCTCTATTCTCCCTTCGTCGCCAGTAGTAGCTATAACCCCTGCTACCCTGATGCTGCCATCTCTTGAGCTCTCTTCCGAGTCTTTCGAACCTTTTTGCAAAGTACTGATGAACTTCCTGCATACTAGCCACACCAGAGATGCCTAACATCCTTGTGAGTGCAGGCTTTGAAGGTCTGTCATATCCAATGCGCTTGATAACGATGGGTGCTTTTGCCCTGATGACTGCCTCCCCCTCACTCCCCAGTTCTGACAGTGCAAGAACACTCGCTCGAACTACTGGTCTGCTACTGTTTACAACATAGGGAGATATCAGTCCAACAAGGTCTGGTAACTCTTGTTTTGACAGTGCCTGAATTACCGCCGCTCTGGTTGTATTTCCATCATGTTTTAGCAGCTCGATTAGAGTTTCCTTACACCTCGGAGAGTAGATTCCACCTAGCGCCTCTACCATAGCCTCTCCTTCCTTTGAGAGGTATCGACCTCGAGGTGTAGCTAGTTCCTTCAACATCTCGATGGACGACTCATGGCCGACTCTCCCAATAGCCTCAGCCATAGAAATCCTGACCTTTGTACTCTGTTCAAGAGGAAGACGATGATGGAGGAATGGCAAGACCCTAGAGTCACCTGTTCGACCAAGAGCCCTTGCTGCAGTGCTACGATTTCCGGGTACCTTGTATAATGCAAGCCTTACTGCGTTAGCCAAGATGTCTGCAGTGGCCTTGGTGCATCTGCTCTTGAAGACTGGACTGCTCCCAAGTGTCCTGTATCTCTTGTCCATGTCCACCTCATCAGCCAATTCCCCTGTGATCTTCTTCACAGCATTGGCTGCACTGTCTGATATCCGTTCATCCAACCAGGTTCTTCGACGCCAGCGATAGTATCCATATTGGCTCTGGGAATCATGAGGCTTGGACCCATCAGTCATGAGTATCTGGAATCCGTAATATGTTCCAAGTACATCAATCCTCGAGGGACTTCCTTCCAACTGCTCTAACTCTCGTTTGCGTGCTTTGATGACCTCTTTGACTAGTATGACATAGGGCGTCATGGTCATGGCATCAATATCTATGAAATATGTGTGCTTGTTCTCAATCTGCTCTCTCAGAACATCCATCGCATGATGGACTGTGTTTGCCCTGACCTGACGGAGATTGCCGCCCTCCAGTGATTCAAACTCCTTGAAGACATCAGAGTCTGACCCACCGACTGCATCCAGTTGCAGGAGGGCGACCACAGCATCCCGCGCCTTCCCATCAGGGCGAACCTGCTTTAAGCGGCGTAAGAGTGCTTCCCAACCCTCAGTCTTGATGAATTCGTCAGCTCGTTTCTTTAACTCAGAATATTGCCTTCTTGTGGCAAGATCTACAATCGTCATCCATCATAACTCCCTAGCTAACCTAGATCATGCAATATGGTTAATGACCCATAGCCGCATGAAATTTCTGTGTTCCACCCTTCCCTTGCCAGTGTCACCACCATCCAGCATTTTCGAGAAAATGCTAAACTTAGCAAGAGCTTTGTCAATGTTCATCGGAATAGAATCCCTCCTGAAGACCTGGCTTCTTTCTCCTGTACTAGTGTTGAGTCATCACCTTCAACAACAGAGAGTGTTTCCACAGTTCTTACCACGACGGGGTCATCATCACTCATCCCAAGTTCGTCACCGAACCTGAGAAAGTCCAACTGGACAAAGTGAACCACCGCGGACTCTCCAGAACCTGATGTTGGTTTTTTCTTGGAGAGTAAGGACTTCCCTTGAGAAGACTTCTTCCTTTGGGCTTTTGGTCGCACACATTGAACCTCGTTCAAAGTCCTAGTCCACATACCTAGTCCCCTAGATTTGTCAGACTGGTGGGTATATTAACTGCACATTTCCCCTTCCAAAGCTAAAAAAGTTAGAACACGTGTTCTAACTTACTCTCTTTATAATTGTACTCAGAAAATAAAAATGACTTAGTAATAGGGGTCGACAATTGCCTCCAGACGTGGAAATAGTGTTCTGACTAGAGGTCGCATCTCTGCAGCACATTGAACATCTGGTTCATGGCCCGTGAGGTCATCAAGAGTCTCGTATCCCATCAATAGTCTTGTCAAGGAATCAATTGGTATCCTGAGGTTGTAGTTCATTGGATTCTTCTCATCACTCTCGGTTATCCCCTTGAACACACCTCTCTCAAAGGAGAGTGAATAACCCTCTTTGTAGGTTGTGATCGTTAGTTCTCCAGTGAAGCCATTAAACTCAGTATCCCTCAAACGATCTGAGAAGAGGGGGCTGATGGTCTCAATGAATCGCGATATGGATGGGATCTTGACATACCATGCATATCTCCCAATCTCCATCACCTGCACACGTGCACTCACATACTCTCTCACTCTCTTCTGATTTGGTGGTGCTACTCTGACTGGAATCTCACCCCACTCTTGAGCCCTGGTTAAGGCAAAGCGCATGACAGCATCCGCATGTTGATGGTTGTCCAAATACAGCTCTACGATATCCAGCCTACTCTCCCACCGAGCAAGGTAGAACACACCTGCTGTCTTCCCCTTCTCCTTTACAAGGTAGAAGAAGAACGCCTCTTGCTCATCAGAAGAGGTCTCATAAATGAGGTAAGCTGCATCCTCTGGCCTTAACTTTCGAGTCCAGGTTCTCCAAGGTAGGTGGTTCTCTCGGAAGCTCAGGAACTCTTTGAAGTTACGAGAAGTCACCGCCTTGAAGGTGACAGGTTCCCTCTCACCCTCAGGGATTTTAGGAATGAGGCTGGGGTTGACAGCGTAGCCACCTCCCAAACGTGCAGCATACTCGTACCCGAAGTTTCGGTAGAAGTAAGGTATCCCAGCAATGGTCTGGATCACAGGATGAAGCTGAGCCGCGCGTTCCTCAAACTTTTCATTGAGAAGGTGGATATGTCCTCTGTATCTGTAGGCATTCAGCGTGCCCACCGCCTCCATCTCAACAGAAGGGACTTCAATCCCATCGAGGGTCCATGCGTTCTGCAGAAGCATGACACAAGATACAACCTCTCCTGAGTTGGGGTTCTCAATTATGAAACAGTCCTCCCAAGAGAACCGAGGGTAGCGTTCTAGCATCACTCGGAGTTGATCTATTACCCCCTCCCCATGGACACCCTTGAAGTGCTCCAGGAGCGCTGGGATGTCATCTCTACTTGCATTCCGCATGACGAGGCCATCACCTAGGTACTCAGGTTTCATGATAGTAGAAGAAGAGGATTGGCTTCTTATAACTTGTCAAAATCATGGAGCGCTCTAATCACATCAACAGTGGTAATACCTGTGAATTCATCCCCATCATTAGAGATCCAGCTACCATCTGGTTCTTGTATACTCTCTAATGTACTAATGGCTTTTGAAACTAATTCATCATCCACGCCCAGTCCAATATCTCTTAGGCAACGAAGTAACCAAGCAAGGTCTGTCCCATCATGCTCATTCGGTGCGAATTGTACTCTCACTCCTGATAGTAGGTTTTTGAAGACGTCCGACTCTGGTCCTGGATGGTAGTTGAACATCACCAGTGCATCCCAGCTCGCATAGAGGTATCCCCGAATAAGACCAGACGACTTCATGTGTTGCATTAGGAACTCCGCTGGGCAACCCTTCGTTCCAGGTGGTTCAGCTCGACCAAAACGGATGAACCAATGAGCACAGCACGCTGTCAACCAAGTACGTGTATTGAGTTCACTGGGCATCATGAATGGAGGTGGCTCGAAACCTCTGACCTCCTCAATCTCATCCCATCCTCCGTCATTTTGTTGATGCTTAAGAAGGAAATCGAATGTCTTATCGACAAGTGGTCCCTTTCGAAATGAGAAGTCATCAAGCCAACCAACAATATTCAAGGTTGATGTTATACTGCTCACATCTTGTTTCCAGAAGGCAAAACCTCCATCAGACTTCCTCATGTTCTCTATTTTGCCTAGGACATGCCTACTGGGTTTCCTATTCTCTAGAATAGCCTCAAGCCTGGCATTCAGTATCTCATCACCTAGACTCTCCACAAATGTTGATGCCTTTCTCACGTCGACCAAGGAAAGTACCCCTTCCTTTACACAAATCCTGTTTTGAAATACGCCTCACAGCCTTTGAAATTAATGTTTCAATGCATATGTAAAAGTGGAAGCCTCTTATGTCATTGGGAGTCTTTTTGTACAGTAAGATGTCATTTGAGATACACACAGAAGGATCTTGCATTGGAAAACGTGGTAGTTGGTCCTATAGAGTTGAACATAGGCACAGTGAGTCTGTTGTTGCAACCCTCCATTCTGATTCTGGTGAAGCATCTGGTACAACCGACATTCAGATGAAGCTGATGGCTATACTCAAGGCGCTGGCTTTTGTCAGATCGATTGTTTCTGACGAACTCATCATCATCAAGTCTGACTGTGCCCTTTGTATCAAGTGCATAACTAGGGAGTTCGACTGTACCAGCGATGATGCCTTCAAGAGGGACAAAGTGACGAGAGGGTTTGTGCAATATCTTCAGGAGATCTGGTGGAAGATGAGCGGACTAAATGTGCAGTTCGAGTGCAGCACTGATTCAGTCCCCCTGTGAAAAATCAATTGGCGAAGGAGGAGACCATATCATCCCTTAAGAAATTCATGCAGCAGTTTCAGATACTCGTCCATTCTTGTTATCGAGGGCATGTGCCCCTCCTCAAGGAAGACATGTGTTCTTGCGTTTGGATACATCCTGTCAAGAGCCTCAGAAGATCCTTCAAGTACTCCCGGATCATCCCTCGACTTGATTATCAACACCTTTGTGTCCCACTGACTTGTGCTCTCTGGAGTGAACTGATGGTTCAACTGGAAGTCAATCAACCCCTCAAAATGACAGACAAGTTCCTTCTTTGTGTACAATCCACGTACAAATAACTCGTCGACCAGCGATTCGTAGACAGTCCTTTGGTCCTCCTCGATTCCTTCAAGCATTCGTTTGAACGCCCTCTTCGCAATCTGCGTGACCAATCTCCCGGGTAAAATTCGAATCAGACCGAGCCTTCTCTTCAGTAGCTTGACCACGCTGGGGTCGTCAGATATAGTTCCAGTGTTTGCTATGATTGCATGACTGACTCGCTGAGGAACAATGTGGAGAATGCTCTGAAGGACAATGCCCCCATAGGAACTCCCGATGATCGAGAACCTGTCAATCTGCTCATGGTCTAGAATGGATAGGACTCCTCTTACAAGCACATTCATGCTCCCAGTTGTGGGGTAGGATGGCGCGATGATTCTATAGTCTTTCTCAAGCTGCTCCAAGAGTTGCCATCCGATGCTTGGATGACGGAGACCTCCAGGGAGCATGACTAGGGTCTGCTTATCCGTTCCACAGTCAAGATACTCCCAAACATGCGTATTGACAGTGATGGTCTTGGGTATGTGAGTTTCTCTGAATCGCCAGATTTGTTCTCTCATGGACTGAGAGACCTCTGAGAATACTCTCTCGAACGTTTCATCTGACATCAACTATTCCCTCCTGAATCCAGAAATCATCGACAAGCGACGTTTCCTGATTTCCGCAGATAACGCTTCTTGTATCAGCATATTGAGCAGTCTACACTTGTCACTATTGTGGCGTAGTAGTGTTATTCTTCTCTCATTTTTTGCTTTGAAAAGAAAGATATCAAATATCCATCTGGATCCTTGAAAGTGAACTCCCTGTCTCCCCATGGCTTGTTTTCAATATCATCTATGATTTCTAAGTTGCCTTGGTATCTCTCGTATAGTATGTCCACGTCTTCGACTCGAATATAGA
>LRSL01000090.1 GCA_001563335.1 Candidatus Thorarchaeota archaeon SMTZ1-45
CTGCCTGCCCATCTCTAACTACACGAACTTCATAAATGTCTTCACCCACTTCGTCATCTGCAACTACAATTATTGAGAACGCACCATTAGTGGACTGATAGTCTATGGCTAGCCAAGGATTTGACATAACCTCTTCAGATACAATGTAGATGTCGATCTCGGTGGAGAGAGGATGAATGTTACTCCCGAGGTATGTAATGAATCCGGAAGCAAGTATCTCTCCATTTATATTCCCTCTGTCAGGTGTTCCAAACCCATCGGAAAGAGTCAAGCCCGAATATATGTCAAGGCGTGTTTCAACAGCCCAATTGACTTCATAATAGGAAGTACTCGAAATAGACACACTATCAACAATGAAGCACTTTGTATCAGTATTAGAGAGATCTGGATGGTTCCAATTGATAGATAATACGAAAGTTATCTGAATAGAGTCCTCAGAAGATACTGTCGTACTCTCTCCAGAATTCAACGTTATATAATCAAATGGATCAATTTGTTCCGAGTATGTATTTGTGGCTACATCATAACGAATAGTCCAATAATCGTATGTACGGTCGTCAGAAGCGAGAGTCAGTTCGAGGTAGTCAATATCCGAACTTCCATCTTCGTCTAAAGCATAAACGGTCATCTGATAATCCTTGAATCGTGCGTAGAGCTTGTTTGTATCATCTATATTATTGCAGTCTGGTGCTTGGAAAAACTCTGGGTCATGACGCATTGAGCTTCTTCCGAAGGCAATAGACACGAGGGTTCCAGAAGACTCAAACCTCATTCTAATATCTGTCATCGTTCCTATATCCATCTCATAGATTGATCGCGCATCCCAGGCGGACCACGAGTCGATATGGTAAGAGGTTTCAAAGAGTGAGCAAGTGCTGTTCACTTCAAGAATTCCAAATCTCGCTGTGTCAACCATGATAACGGGATCATGATTAAGCTCAAAATATGTTGGATTACCAGCGCAAACTAGAACACCAGAATCCACATAGAGATAATCGTCTGTTTCTATTCCAGATTGCGCAATGGTGAAGTTGGCAATAGAGTAAAGTTTGATGTAATTAATTCTGATATTTGCATAAGGACTAACACTGATTCTCAGCTTTTCGACATAAGATCCAATGGAGCTGACCGACCAATGTCTTGTTGACAAACCAACAGTCGTATTCTCTTGAATGACTGTCCATACCTGCCCATTGTAGATCTCAACCATTAAGTAGTCATCCATGTTTTCCTCATGTATATCAATCGAAAGGAATGGGTAGTAGGTGGTTGCCATCATAGCAGTTGTCTGACTGATATCCGGCACAACTTCGAACCTAGATCCATCGGAATCAGCAATTAGTGAAAGATATTCGCCATCTGAAGATACATAACCGCCACCGCTTGAAGTCACGCCTGCTGTATCACTTCCATCATGTTGGAAGCCAAATTCAGTGCTTATCCCAATACGGATATAGTCCACCTCGAAATACCAGTTGCTACCCTCACCACTCAGCTCAAAGCTTATGCATTCTAGAGGTCCCGGATTGTACCAGTTTAGTGAGGGAAGATACCACTTTTGCGATTGCCAAACATCACCATCAGGATATAGCGTGTCGGTGTGAAATGCCATTTCATAGCCAAAAATGTCAGATTTGTATCCCCATATGGTTCCATGGAGGGAAGACTGGTTGCCACGGTATCGAACCTCTATATATAGACCTTCCATGGTTGAAAAAGATGGGGTTGTTACGCCCAACATCACCATCGCTAGTTAATGGGTTACCAGTATGAACTGTCCAATCGGATATGTCTGTAAACGATTCAACATAACCTTCACCATATGTTTCATCATCTGGGCGGAACATGATATCATCAGGAAGTGTTTCCCTGAACCCTGCGATGTAGGTATCACTATACTGAGTGATATTTGGATTTTCATCACCGCCCCAATATCCGTAAACTGGGTCAGAATCAACGTATTTCCTCACGAAGACATCATCTATGTAGTGACTGCCAAGGAATCCAGGAGTTGATAGACTGTTATCAAGGTTTGATCCAGGAAATGTATCAGAGTCCTCAGCATAGCCTTTCCCTAATATTATCAAAGATGGGTAGCCAATCCATACAACTGGACGAGAAATTTGCGTCAGCAAATTCCAATTCAGTCCATCAGTTGAATACTCAGCACAAACCACATCAATACCTACCCTAATTCTGTAATAGTACCAAGAACCGCTAAGCGCACCTCCTGAGCTATTGGATAGAATAACACTATCGACGTTCATTAATGTCATGAATTCTCCCGCATAATCATTCATTCCAATCTTGATCCAATCATAGCTGTTCCAATAAATAGCCAATGCGGGGGACCAATTTACACCCGTGTTATCGCCAGATTTCATTTTTCCTCTTAGGACTAACGTGGATTGTAAAGGTGAGCTCTGTTCAATGTGACAATACTCATTCTGTTCTTGGATAATCTTGAGCTGATTCATTTCTATGCTTAGAATTCCATTTCCTTCATCTTCTGTCCAAGTTCCATCTACAATGGTTGAACTAGGCCGATTAAAATCATCAAACAGGGGGAAAGTTTCAAAGCCATTACTTGTACTCGAAGCTGCTTGATTGCCATAGTAGATGTAAATAGTTTGCGAGTTCTCACTCAGGTTTCCTGATAGACGCACCCAAAAGATAGCTCCTTGGAGGCTATAGTCTGACACAATCCCCTGACTACCCCAAGCAAATGCTTTGTTATCATAAGCATTATACCATTCACAGAATGTAATTTGAAGATCTTCTTGCGGGTATGTACCATATGGAGCAACAGGAAAACCAAACGAAACATCACGACTGCTTGTCGCTGATTTGATAATTTCCACCTTCATCCAATTGCTTCCATCCCAAGTCCATCGTGTCAAGTCTTCTCCCTGTGTAAGAAAGGCAGTTATGTTGTTTGAATCATAAACAATGAAATCTGGTACTGAGCTGTAGCGGTTAACATTGCAGACCTGTTCTGGAGTCACCCAGCTAGAGCTTGAACTGTTCCAGTAGGTGAAATATTGATGCCCTGAACCATCATTATACTCACTTGCAAACATAATATAGGGTATACCTTTTGAGTCAGTGTGAACACTCCCAGCGCACGCACCATGGTTGTTGGTATCAAGAACGAGGCAGTAGTTTTGCATCTCGTTCACGTCAATCGTTGTGCCAAGGTCTATTCCTTCAACGTTATATGCATGCATGTCAATCAGGTTCAAATAGGCATAATAGACATTCTCATACTCATGTGGGTCTGCTTCATCATAAACAGACCATGACATATGAATGCGGTCCTTGGAGTACGGGTCAAGACCTGTTGAACCATACCTGTATGGAATGTAACCAGTCCCATCATCAACATCGATGAAGATGTGTTGGGTATTCCATGTTATGCCATTGTCTGAGGAATTGACATAACGCCAATCAAATTGCCCAGCACCATTGTAGTATCTATACCATAGATGGGTAACATCATTCGATGAGTCATAGAAAACACTTGGATATGTAGCACGCCAATCGAGTTCTGTTATTGTAAAACCATCAGATATACTCTCAGGCTCGTTACTCTTTGCATGTTGCAAGGGTATTAGCCCCGCGTGACTACCAAAAAGTGAGTGAATATACCCTTCATCGTCCACCCAGACATTAGGAGAGCCATGAAAGTCATCCAAAAGCTGATTTGTGCCTATTTGTACACTAGTAGACCAATACCTTGTTGAATGATCATAATATCTAATGAAAGGATTTCCAGCATCATCATCATTCTCACCTTCACCATGCCAGACAACATAAGTACGACCGTTGTAGTAATAGGCATGTGGATAATGATTTGGACTCACAGAGAAATACTTGCAGTCATCAGCAAAATAGTCACTGGAATAGCTCCTGATATAATCTTCCAACCAAAAGCTAAGCAGCTCTTCCCCGTCTTCACCAGTGAAACGAACATCGCCCAAATCCATTCGCGATTCGCTGTTTAAATAAACAGTATTGCCTGTGTCAGCGCCAATACCAGAGTACACAACTATAGGTATTGTGTAATTGATGCCTGCGCCAAGAGTCTTTTCAATAGTATATGACTTCCGATAACTCCAACCAGAAAGCCAATTCTCTCCAAATGCCGTTTGGTATCCGTTCAAGTTTGAATCTCTAGGATACTCAACGTTCATTTCATTTGATATCCCTTGAAGGGGTTTTACTGGAACAATCAATATAGTGGGTGCGAGTATTAAAAGAATGAGGATAACGACCATTTTCTTCTGCTCAGATTTGATTCCGCGGACCACAGGATAGGCGTTGGGTTTTTGTCTTCTCAACTTCTCAACCTCGTTATGATATTATGTTATAATCACCTGATATATAGTCGTACTTAATGTAATATAAGTGAAGATGTTAATTCATAATGGATAAATTGGCTTCTTGGGCTATTTTAAAACAACGAGGGTTCTCAACACCCTACCCTTGTTGCTGCGGCCAATTTTGTGTAGGTTTTAAAGCTTATCCGCATGATATTCACTTAACAAACGGCCAGACATTTTATTTCACACTCATAAGACGACAGCAAAGCAAGAATGAAACATGAAATGAGATGCAAGAGGACTAAATGACTCGAGAAATCAAACAGAGTGGTCTAGTCTTGTCGAAACAGATGAAAAAAGTAACTATGATGAGCTAGGATATGAAAACTTGATGCCATAAATGAAAGTTGATTAGCTTCAAAGCGATACCCCAGAGTTCCGGTCTGTTGAATACTGAATCAAGATCAAAATCGAAATAGGGATAATGTGCGGCTTTTATCTCATTGATGACTGACTGGAATTCCTTTGTGCCAAAAATTTCTTGCCAGACCACACCACTAACGCTAGCAGTCTTGGATCGATGAACAAGATCTCTTGGCACATGTCGACTCAGAGCCTTCTTCAGAAGATACTTCGATGTAAATTCCTTAACCTTCTGTTTTATCGGGACTTCTAGCATGAATTGAAATAGATTCCTGTCAGCGAATGGAAAAAACAACAGGATATTCTGAGCTCTCGCCATTTGAAAACGTGCATTATTTACTCTCTTGAGTTCTCTCTCAAATGCTTGTAGACGGTAAACAGATTCTATCAATGGAGCTTTGTATTTCCTCATCTGCTGGACTTCGTATTCATTGATGGAGGTCAAATCCATAGCTTCAAAGAAGTTTTGAAGATACTCAGCTTGTGGCAGACACTTAAAGAGCGCAAGTAAGAATCGTGAATCATACATCTTGGATTTTAATCCTTCAATCATAACCTTATATCTCTTATAATCCCATTTTGAAAAGACTCTTAGTATGAAATTGTTGAATAACTCAAATAGAGGCAAGATACCTGGACTTGTGAGAAATCTGAGTTCCATTAAAGGTCGCCCATGGCCCATAATGGTATCTGCACCATCCCCATCGAGAAGCACAATTCCTCCGTCCTTCTGCGACATCGATTTGGAAACAGCTTCATACATGGCATTTAGAAGAAACTCACCCTCGAAAACAACAG
>LRSL01000091.1 GCA_001563335.1 Candidatus Thorarchaeota archaeon SMTZ1-45
GTCGTTTGTCCCTATCACAGTGATGCCATATGTATCTCCTACTGCAGAGCTGACCGTGTAGCTACGGAGTCCCACTGTGCTGTACAGATATGTTGTGTCGTTCAGAGTCAGTGTACCATCATATGTCTGTCCATCATAGTTATAGATGGCACTCACGTAGATGGAGGCATTTTGACCTATGCCTATCCTTGGGTCGGTAACTGTTATTGCGATAGACAGGGAATCCCAAATAGCATAGGTTTGGTCATTGAAGGCTATCGCAGTGATGCCATGAGTGTCCCCTCCCGCTGATTGAACTTCATATCCTCTTCGTCCAACTGTTGAATATTGGAATATGGTATCATTCAGAATCAGAAATCCATCGTATGCACTACTATCGAAGTTGTATATTGCTGTCACGATAATTCCACTAGCATTCTCATTGAGGTTTATCCTCTGGTCGGTTGGGTCAGTGATTGATATCGTGAGTGAGTCCCAGATCTGCTGCAATGATTGTGCATTCTGATTTACAACAGATATACCATACAGATTCCCTGACACTGCAGCTAAATCATAGATGACTGACTGTGCGGTCGTCTTTATATCTCCAAAATTCCAGATTCCATTTGCTCCACTGTAGACTGCTGCCACTCCATTCACGGTGACTATACCATCTGTCACCGGACTGGAATCATACTCATATCGAAGAGTTACATGATCACCAGCAGCAGTGTTTATGTTGATTCGACTATCATCTGTGGAGTAGGACATAACGATAACTCTGTCCCAGATTATAGTCTGCGATTGGGCATTCTGGTTGACATTTGTGATACCAAAAAGATTGCCAGAGCATGTGACCAGATTGTATAGATTCTGAACTACTGTTGACTCGCTTTCTGTGATTCTCCAAACTCCAGAGCCTTGATGAAGTGCACTCATGCCATTAATTGTGATAATTCCATCTGTGACCGGACTGTCATCATACTCATACTTGAGCGTTACATCTATGTTCACGTTATCGTTGACATTAGCACGAGTGTCACTGGCTGTATATCCACTAACAGTGATCTGGTCCCATATCACCTGTAGAGATTGCGAGTTCTGGTCGACTACTGTTATCCCAAAGGAGTTGCCTGTACATGCTACTGTGTTGTAAGTATTCGCAGTGACAAGGGACTCAGAATCAGTTATACGCCATACTCCTAATCCAAGGTTACTCGCAACAAGTCCGTTAATTGTGACTGTCCCATCTTCAACAGGTGAATCGTCGTACTCGTACTCAATTGTGACGTCAACAAATGCATCGTCATTTATGTTGACTCTTGCATCAACAGCAGAATAGCTCCTGACAACTATCTTGTCCCAAATCACAGTGAGGGACATGGCATTCTGATCAACAACGTCAACTCCGTGCAGTCCACCAATGTGCGTGACTAGATTGTAAACTACAGCAGTCACAATTGTTTCAGTGTCTGAAATCCTCCAGATCCCAGCTCCTTGGTGAGTTGCAGCGAATCCATTGATCGTCACTATACCACTCGTAACTGGTGTGTCATCATAGTCGTAGAACAGGGTCACATCGATAACCACAACGACGCTCACATCCACCCTCGTGTCTGTGGTTGTGTATGACTGTACCTGTACCCTGTCTGCAATGTACGTGCCTTGGAAGACGCTTTGAAGCAAATTCGTACCGCCAGAGCCCCCTCCCTCATCAACAACAGATACCGTGTATGTGTCAATCCCAACCTCATCATCTGCGTAACAAGTCACACTGAACACTCCTGATTCCAGAACCAAGTCGGACCAGGGTCCAATGTTAGTGCCATATTCAGATGTAGAAACCCAGACATCTGTTTCATTGGACCGAGGATTCAATGATGAGGCAACATATGATACGATTCCTGATAGCGTGAAGCTGCCATCGAGAGAACCTCTATTGTTTGTACCTGAATCATCATCAACTGTGAGTCCAGTGATCGCAAGCTGATTTTCAACATCCCAGTTCACCTCATAGAAATCTTGGTCGAAATCGGTCCCGTCCGTCACATATTGCAGAACATCTACATTTGTCAAACCTGAATGGTCCCAGTCAATCTTGATCTGCCAAGTCACGCTTATGGTGTTTGCAACCACTAGTGCGGAAGACCATGAGGCGAGCTCAATGTATTCAGAACCCGACTCGACTGTGAAGGTGCCTCCTGCGACTGTGTACCTGACTGTCCAGATGATTTGTGTACGTGCGTTGTCATAGAGTGTCAGTTCAATATAGTCTATATCCCAGTCGCCATCGCCATCACTGGCGTTTGTAACAATTGTGTAAAATCTATAACGTGCATACATATTGTCCGTGTCATCTGCATTCATCAAGACAGGTATCGAGTCGTTTGTCGGGACTATGTTTGGTGCTGCAGACCATGAAACTCGCTGACTAGTCGTTGAGAAGGCCACTATTCCATACTGGGTTTCAAAGATCACATCAGAGACAATGTAGTCATAGACTGTATCGATATTTCTGTCTACGAACAGGGTCTTGTTTGAATCTGTGAATGAGTGCCAAGAAGTTGCATTACGAGTGACCTCTACTTGGTATGTTGTACAGAATGCCCCATCATACTCGAAGGTAATAGTCAGTGTGAAATTCACCTGGATGTCGTTGTAGGGACTTGACGAGTCCACAGTGACAACGATATGGAGCCTGTCCCAAATACAATAGGTCTCATCGTTCAGTGATATAGCAGTAATTCCGTAGACATCATCACCTGCAGCGTTTGCGACTCTGTAGCCTCTCCGACCCACGGTAGAATACTCGAAGAGTGTATCATTTAGATTGAGAGTGCCTGAGTACTGAGCTGAGTCATAATCATAGGTTGCTGTGACAATGATGCCTGATGCGTTCTGGTTGATGTTAATCCGTTGGTCAACTGGGTCAGTAATTGTTATTGTTAGTGAATCCCAGATACAAAACGTGGCATCATTCGTGGTAATCACAGTAATTCCGTAAGAATCATCACCAACTGCAGTAGCGACTCTATAGCCCTGCCTTTGAGCGGTAGAATAAACGAATACTGTATTGTTCAGAATAAACGTTCCATCATAGCTAGTTCCATCGTAGTCATAGTTGGCTGTGACTACAATACCTGACGCGTTCTGATTGATATTGATCCTCTGGTCGGTTGGCCCTGTGATTGATATTGTCAAAGAGTCCCAGATACAATATACGATGTCGTTTGTGCTGATTGCAGTGATACCATATAGGTCATCGCCCGAAGCACTGCTCACTGTGTAATATTGTCTTTGAGCAGTAGGATAACTGAGCTGTGTATTATTCAGGTTTAGTGTTCCATCGTATGTTGAACCATCATAATCGTAGACAGCACTAGCTTGGATTGATGCACTCTGTCCAATATTGATTCGGCTGTCAGAAATAATAATTGAAACAGTGAGCGAATCCCATATGATCGACGGCACTCCGTTTGTATAGAACGCGCTTATGCCATGATATGTATCGGTTACTGAACTCACTGCGAAGGTAAATCTACCCACTGTGGGTGAGCTTCTCTGCTGCTCCCATCGATAGTCCACGGGGTCCCAAGTCATGCTTGTCTCATTCAAGTAGACAGTACCCCTGGAACCTGTGAACACAACATCGTCATACTCGTAGATCATCACAACTGCAACTGTCTGTGAAGTGCCAATGTTGCATCGATTGTCGCTTACTGAATAACTGGTCACGCGCAGTCTGTCCCAAATGATGGACTCCACGTCATTTGTTCCTATCACAGTGATGCCATATGTATCTCCTACTGCAGAGCTGATTGTATAGCTACGGAGTCCAACCGTGTTGTATTGGTATGTTGTATCGTTCAGAGTTAGCGTACCATCATATATCTGCCCATCATAGTCATATACAGCACTGACATAGATGGACGCATTTTGACCTATGCTTATCCTTGGGTCAGTAACTGTTATTGTGATAGAGAGTGAATCCCAGATGGCAAATGTTTCATCATTATTGCTTATCGCAGTTATTCCGTAAGTGTCCCCGAGAGCTGTTGCCACTGTGTACCCTCGTTTTCCAACAGTCGAGAATTGATAGGTGGTATGATTCAGTGTCAAGACACCATCAAAACTAGTGCCATCGTAGTCGTACACAGCAGTGACAACAATTCCACTTGCATTCTGATTGATATTGATTCTCTGGTCACTCGGTCCCGTGATTGATATTGTCAGAGAGTCCCAGATCTGTTGTAATGACTGAGCATTTTGATTCACAATATTGATGTCATAGACATTTCCAGAGGCTGCAACAGTGTCATATACAAGTGCTTGAGCTGATGATTTCACTTCTCCGAAGTTCCAAATACCATTTGCCCCACTGTACATTGCAGGTAGACCATTGATGGTGACTGTACCGTCTGTCACGAAACTTGAATCATACTCGTAGCGAAGGGTCACATGGTCGCTCCCTGCAGTGTTTATGTTTATTCGACCATCATCAGTGGAGTAAGATATGACGATGATTCTGTCCCAGATGATCTGTATTGACTGAGAGTCTTGATTGACATCTGTTATTCCAAGAAGATTGCCAGAGCATGTGACTAAATCGTAGAGATTCTGAACTACTGTTGATTCACTGTCTGTGATTCTCCAGACTCCAGAGCCTTGATGGCTAGCGCTCATACCATTAATAGTCACAGAACCATCTGTCACTGGACTGTCATCGTACTCGTATTCAATTGTGACATCTATGTTCACATTGTCATTGATAGTAGCACGGGTGTCGCTGGCTGTGTATCCACGAACAGTGACCTGGTCCCATATTACCTGCTGAAACTGCAAGTTCTGATCAACTATACTGATGTCAAAGCTATTGCCTGTGCATGTGACTGAGTTGTATGTGTTAGCCATAACAGATGACTCCGAGTCGGTAATACGCCAGACTCCAGCACTCTGATGTGTTGCAGAGAAACCATTGACTGTGACAGTGCCATCTATGACCGGAGTATTGTCATAGTCATAGAAGAGTGTAACATCGATGTTCACCGTGACGCCCAGATTGACTCTGTTATCTACAACATCATATGATTGAACCTGAACCCTGTCCCAAATGACAGACTGACTCATGCCATCCTGATTTACGGATGAAATACCGAACGCATTTCCTGAACATGCAACAGTGTTGAAGACAACTAGCTGTACTGAATCCCTTGACTGAATGACTCGCCAAACTCCAGAGCTTTGGTGTGTAGCTGAGAAGCCATTGACTGTTACTGTTCCATCTATAACAGGTGTATCATCATATTCATACTCTAATACCACATCGATGTTGATACTGTCATAGATATTGACTCTGTCATCAACGACTGAGTATCCCCTTACTACTACTTGATCCCAGACTATATCTTGTGACAAGCCATTTTGATCAGTGACATCTATCCCATGAGTCCCACTGTCATATGCTACCAGATTGTAGGTCTTCGCTGTCACAATAGACTCTGAGTCAGATATACGCCAGACTCCAGAGCCTTGATGTGTTGCTGAGAAGCCATTGATTGTGACTGTACCATCTGTTACTGGTGTGTCATCATAGTCATAATAGAGAGTCACATCTATGTTGACATTGTCGTTTACATTGACTCTAACGTCGAGTACGGAAAAGGCCTGAACCTGTACTTGATCTGCTATGTAAGTGTCCTGTACCCCACTTTGGAGTAAACTAGAGCCACCTGAGCCGCTGCCCTCTTCCACAACTATTACTGTGTAAGTATCTTGGCCAACCACATCATCAGCGAAACATGTGACACTGAAGAATCCAGACACTAGAGTTAAGTCTGACCAAGGACCTACATTGGTACCATACTGAGTCGCAGACACCCACACGTCCGTTTCATTAGACAGAGGATTGAGGGATGACCCAGAATATCTAATGGTGCCTGATATTGCAAAGGCTCCATCTAGTGAGCCTCTTTTGCTTGTGCCAGAACCATCATCAACAGTCAGTCCTATTATCTCGAGTCGAGTTTCAATATCCCAATTCACTTCATAGAAGTCCTCATCAGAGTCTGAACCATCCGTGACATACTGTTTTACATCAACATTAGTTAGATCCATGTGATCCCAATCAATCTTGATCTCCCAAACGATACTCATGGTCTGACCAATCACTGAAGCTGAGGACCCTACGCCTAGAGTGATATATGCTGAGCCAACCTGAATAGTGAACGAATCAGTACTTGCAGTGTATCTCACAACCCAGATTACCTGTGAGCGAGTATCATCATAGAGTGTGAGTTCCACATAGTCTATGTCCCATGCTCCATCATTATCACTCACACTTGAGGTTATCAAGTAGTACTTGTAGCGGGCGTACATGTTGTCTGTGTCGTCCGCATTGGTCAGCAGAGGTGCACTATCATTTGTGGGCACAATATTAGGTGCTGCAGACCATGATACACGTTCCGTGTTGGTCAAGAATGACGTTATTCCGTAGAGGGGTTCTGAGTTCACACTAGATGCATTGTAGTCGTATATGGTGTCACTTGCTGTGTCTACAAATAGGCTCACATTAGCAGCTGTGAAGGTGTGCCAATGGCTGTTGTTTCTAGCAATTGCAATCTGATATATCGCACAAGTCGCTCCATCGTATCTGAATGTGACCGTCATCGTGAAGTTCGCCTGAACCCCATTATAGGGATTCGAAGAGTCAGCCGCGATCACTATGAGTAACTGGTCCCAAATACAAAATGTTTCGTCATTCAATGATATTGCAGATATGCCATGCACATCATCACCTGCTGCACTGGCGACGGTGTAACCTCTCTTACCAATGGTTGAGTAAATGAAGGTCGTATCATTCAAGAGAAGTGTTCCTGAGTATGGGGATGAGTCATAATCATATATTGCAGTAACCACAATTCCTGAGGCGTTCTCATTGATGTTTATTCTCTGGTCAAATGGATCAGTCATTGAAATCATTAATGAATCCCAAATACAATAGGTCTCATCATTGGTCGAGATGGTCGTGATACCAAAAGCATCGTCACCTACTGCTAGTGTGACTCTGTATCCCTGTTTCTGAGCTGCTGGATACAAGAAGACTGTATTGTTGAGTGTAAGAGTCCCATCATAAGCTGAACCATCATAGTCATAAGTGGCTGTTACCACAATGCCAGATGCATTGGTATTGATGTTGATTCGCTGGTCAGTTGGGTCAGTAATATGAATTGTCAAGCTATCCCAGATGCAAGACTCTACATCATTAGTGCCAATCGCAGTTATACCATAGATTCCATCACCTGCAGCACTCGATACTGTATACCATTGTATCTGAGCAGTTGGATAGCTGAACTGAGTATTATTGAGAGTCAATGACCCATCGTAGTTTGTCCCATCATAGGCATATGTTGCACTTGCCTGAACTGAGGCAACTTCATTCACATTGATGTGGTTGTCTGCAATTGTGATGCTGATAATCAAGGCATCCCAAATAATAGCAGGACGTGTTGCTGTCTGGAAGACACTGATTCCATAAAATGTGTCTGTGATCGATGACACTCCGAACACGAAGCGCCCTACCACCGATGAAGTTCTATCTTGTTTCCATTGAAGTAGAACTCCATCCCATACCATGGCAGAGCCAGTGAGGTACACAGTCCCTCTTGCACCAGTAAAGAGTGTTGAGTCATACTCGTATACAACTATCGCTGTAACAGTCTGAACAGAGTCTACATCACATCGAGAGTCAGTAACTGAATAACCAATCACTCTCAATTGATCCCAAATCTGGTTCTCACTCTGACCATTCTGATTGACTGAGGTTATCCCATATGTGTTTCCAGATGCTTCAACACTGTTGTAAGTGAAGAGTTGAACAGTCCCTCTTGCCTCAGCAAAGTCCCAGATACCGCTTGAACCTGAATAGGTTGCAACTACATCGTTCACAGTTATTGTCCCATCGGTCAAATATGTGCCATCATAGGAATATTGAAGGGTCACATGACCAGAACAAGCTGCACCAACATTGATGCGTGTGTCGTCTGAGTAGACTGAAAGCACAATTATCTGGTCCCAAATGACCTGTTGTGCCTGTCCGTTCTGATTAACGAGAGTAATTCCTTGGCTGTTTCCTGTACAGGTCACAGAATTGTATGTGTTCCCTACAACAGTCGATTCTGAAACAGTAATTCTCCAAATACCAGATGCCTGATAGGTGGCAGACTCACCATTCACAGTAACAGTGCCATCCACAACATCAGTGCTGTCAAATTCATACTCAAGTTCAACATCGATGTCAACAACATCATTCAAGTTGACTCTGTCATCTGCAACAGTATATCCTCTGACAACAATACGGTCCCAGATGACCTGTTGGATCTGCGCATTCTGGTCCACAACTGAAATGCCAAGGGTGTTGCCTGAAACCACAATCGTGTTGTATATATTTGCCATTACGACTGACTCAGAATCAGTGGCTCTCCAGACTCCTGAACCCTGATATGCGGCTGGAAGTCCGTTTATTGTCACACTTCCGTCGAACACGAATGAGTCATCAAAGTCATAGTATAGAGTCACGTCGATGTTGACACCATCACCCACGTTTACACGAGAGTCTACAACAAAGTAGGATTGTACTTGCACTCTGTCCCAAATCTGATCTTGACTTTTCCCATTTTGATCAATCGAACTTATTCCATAAGCATTGGCCGAAACTGAAACACTGTTGTAGGTGAACAGCTGGACAGTTAGCCTGACTTCTCCGAAGTCCCACACTCCATTTGATCCTGAATAGGTTGCACCGAGACCATTGACAGATACGGTGCCATCAACCACAAATGTATCGTCATAATCGTAGTGTAGCGTGACATGGCATGAGCTGGATGCACCAACATCTATACGTGAGTCGTCTGATGAATAGGAAACGACAACAACTTGGTCCCATATACAATAGACTTCATCGTTCAGAGAAATAGCAGTAATTCCATAAGCATCATTTCCAGCAGCAGTTGCTACTTTGTATCCCTGCTTGCCCACAACACCATAGGTGTAAATGGTATTGTTAAGTGTGAGTGAACCATCGTAGGGTGTGGAATCGTAGTCGTAGATGGCTGTGACGACCATTCCTGATGCATTCTCACCGATGTTTATTCGCTGGTCTGTGGGATTAGTGATTGAAATTGTAAGGCTGTCCCAGATACACCATGTTGCGTCGAAGGTTGAGATTGCTGTGATCCCGAATGAGTCATTACCATTCACCGAAGTGACATTGTATCCCTGCCTCTGCGCAGTTGCATAGGTGAAAACTGAGTTGTTCAGGTTGTAAGTTCCATCATACAATGAGGAGTCATAGTCATAGGTAATGATGATAATGATGCCTGTTGCATTTGCATTGATGTTTATCCTCTGATCTAAGGGGTCAGTCATCGAGATGGTGACACTGTCCCATATTACAAGAACTGATTGGAGGTTCTGATTGATAGTAGTTATCCCATGGATGTTTCCACTACAAACAACACTATCATAGGTCACTCCTTGAGCAAAACTACGTGACTGTGTTATCCTCCAGACTCCTGAACCTTGATGGACAGCTGTGACGCCATTGATTGTTACAGTTCCACTAGTCACTTCAGAATCATCATATTCAAACTCAAGAGTCACGTCGATGTAGACATTGGTGTTAATGTCTACTCTGTTATCAACAACAGAATAGCCTCTGACAACAATCTCATCCCAAACTACTGTCTGCGATTGTCCATTCTGGTCAATCTGACTTATTCCATAGAGGTTTCCTGAGCATGCTACAGTGTCATAAGTTACTGCTTGGACTGTAGTCATGTTCTCTATTATTCTCCAGACGCCAGATCCAATATGAAGTGCGCTAATTCCGTTGACTGTGACTATCCCGTCAGTGACTGCAGAGTTGTCATAGTCATACACAAGTGTTACATCAATAGTAACATTGTCATTGATGTTTGCACGTGAATCATCTACCACATAAGATTGTACCTGCACTCGGTCCCAGATTTGGTCCTGCGATTGCCCGTTCTGGTCAATTGCACTTATTCCATACGTGTTGCCTGACACCTCAACACTGTCATAGGTGAATAGCTGCACAGTTCCTCTTGTTTCACCAAAGTCCCAGACTCCGTTTGACCCTGAATAAACCGCACTGAGACCGTTAACACTGACAGTCCCGTCGATGACAAAAAATCCATCATATGCGTACTCCAGAGTGACATGAATCGAGCTTGGTGTGCCCACACCAATCCGTGAGTCGTCTGTAGAATATGAAACTACAACCACTTGATCCCAAATACACCAAGTTTCATCGTTCTGTCGTATAGCTGTGATTCCATGTGCGTCATCGCCTACAGCACTTGCAACAGTGTATCCATGCCTGCCCACATTGCCATAAGCGAATATAGTGCTGTTAAGGACAAGTGTGCCATCATAAGGAGTAAAATCATAATCATACATGGCTGTAACGACTATCCCTGAGGCATTATCGTTTAGATTGATTCTCTGATCTGTTGGAGCTGTAATTGTGATCGTGAGACTGTCCCAAATCACTAGCTGAGACTGTCCATTTTGGTCGACTGAGCTGATTCCGTACGTGTTTCCACTGCATGCAACACTATCAAAGGTGATACCTTCACGGACACTGCGTGCTAATGTGACTTGCCAGATTCCCGCATCTAGATGCACCGCTGAAAAACCATTTACATTCACTGTGCCATCTGTTATGTCTGTGTCGTCATACTCGTACTCCAATGTCACGTTGATAAATGCATTCGAGTTGATATTCACTCGGTCGTCTAGAACTGAGTACCCTCTCACCACTATCTGATCCCAGATGATATCTACATTCTGGCTGTTCAAATCTAGAAGAGTGATACCATAGGTAGCTTCAGTGCTCGAATTGACAAAATATGTCCAGAGTCCCACTGAAGCCTGTGAAACGGTAAGGTCAAACCAAGAGTTCCCGGAGTCCCAGGTCATTGCTTGACCTGCGAGTGTGACTGTATCTCCACTTCCCAGAAAGGTGCTGTCATATGCTAACCATAGAGTCACTCGAATCTCAACATTAGCTCCGACATTGACTCTGGTGTCATCAGCCACTGTAGTCTGCACGACAATCTGGTCCCAGATGATGTCAATATTCTGACCATTTGTATCAAGAGCAGTAATTCCATAAGTATCTTCAGAACTTGAATTGACGAAATATGTCCAGAGTCCCACTGATGCCTGTGAAACAGTAAGGTCAAACCAAGAGTTCCCGGAGTCCCAGGTCATTGCTTGACCTGCGAGTGTGACCGTATCCCCACTCCCAAGAGGGGTGCTGTCATAAGCCAACCACAGAGTCACTCGAACCTCGACATTAGTTCCAATATTGACTCGTGTATCATCAGCCACGGTTGTCTGCACCACAATCTGGTCCCAAATGACATCCACACTTTGAGCATTTGTATCTAAGACAGTAATCCCGAAGTTTGTTTCAGTACTTGAATTGACAAAATATGTCCAGAGTCCCACTGATGCCTGTGAAACAGTAAGGTCAAACCAAGAGTTCACGGAGTCCCAGGTCATCACTTGACCTGCGAGTGTGACTGTATCCCCACTCCCAAGGGGCGTGCTGTCATATGCTAGCCATAGAGTCACTCGAACCTCAACATTAGCTCCAATATTGACTCGGGTGTCATCAGCTACCGTGGTCTGGACTACAATCTGGTCCCAAATGACATCCACACTTTGACCATTCATCTCTAAAACCGAGATTCCATAATTGGTTTCTAAGCTCGAGTTGACAAAATAGCTCCAGAGTCCCACTGATGCCTGTGAAACGGAAAGGTCAAACCAGAAGTTCACGGCATCCCAAGTCATCGCTTGTCCTGCGAGTGTGACCGTATCCCCACTCCCAAGTAACGCATTATCATAAGCAAGCCACAGCGTCACTCGAATTTCGACATTGTTTCCGATATTTACTCGAGTATCATCAGCTACTGTGGTCTGTACAACAATCTGGTCCCAAATGACATCTATGCCTTGACTATTTGTATCTAAAACAGTGATACCATACGTGGACTGAGAGCTCGAATTGACAAAATATCTCCAGAGCCCCACTGAGGTTTGAGATACAGTCAGGTCAAACCATGAGTTCCCGGAGTCCCAGGTCATTGCGGTTCCATCAAGAGACACAGAATCTCCAGCGCCCAGGAACGTATCGTCATAATCCAACCACAGCGTCACTCGAACCTCAACATTAGCTCCAACATTGACCCGTGTATCGTCAGCCACAGTAGTTTGAACTATAATCTGATCCCAAATGACATCTATGCTTTGACCATTTGTATCTAAAGCAGAGATTCCATACGTGGACTGAGAGCTCGAATTGACAAAATAGGTCCAGAGTCCCACTGATGCCTGTGAAACGGTAAGGTCAAACCAAGAGCTACCTGCATCCCAGGTCATTACTTGTCCTGCGAGCGTGACAGTATCGCCACTCCCAAGGGGGGTGCTGTCATAAGCCAACCAAAGTGTCACTCGAACTTCGACGTTATCACCCACATTGACTCGAGTGTCGTCAGCCACTATGGTCTGGACTACAATCTGGTCCCAAATGACGTCAATAGTCTGACTATTTGTATCGAGAGCTGTAATTCCATAGGTGCTTTCGGAACTTGAATTGACATAATATGTCCAAAGCCCAATTGATGCTTGAGATACAATAAGGTCAAACCAAGAGTTCCCACTATCCCAAGTCATTACTTGTCCTGCGAGGATGACTGTATCGCCACTCCCAAGGGGGGCGCTGTCATAAGCCAACCAAAGTGTCACTCGAACTTCGACGTTATCACCCACATTGACTCGAGTGTCGTCAGCAACCGTGGTCTGCACGATAATCTGATCCCAGATGATATCTATACTCTGACTATTTGTATCTAAGACATTAATGCCATGGGTCGACTCAGAGCTTGAGTTGACATAATATGTCCAAAGACCGACTGATGCTTGTGATACTGAAAGATCAAACCAAGAGTTCCCAGAGTCCCAGGTCATTACTTGTCCTGCGAGCGTGACGGTATCACCAATCCCAAGGGGTGTGCTGTCATACGCAAGCCACAGAGTCACTCGAATCTCAACATTATCACCAACGTTGACTCGCGTATCGTCTGCTAAAGTGGTCTGTACAACAATTTGATCCCAGATGACATCTACACTTTGGCTATTTGTGTTCAAGGATGTAATTCCGA
>LRSL01000092.1 GCA_001563335.1 Candidatus Thorarchaeota archaeon SMTZ1-45
CTAACCACTCAAAGACTCCAAATGTAAGTAATACAGCAACTGCTAACATAAAATCAACAGAACCCTCAGTCAAAATAGATGCGATCCATGATGTTATTACTACAACAAGGATTACCAACATCAACCGCATAGTAAGGTATATCCATCTATCAGACTTGCTTTTTTCCTCCTCTTTCTCAGTCTGCTCTCTGCCGTATTCGTCTGCTATTTCCTCAGGAGTCCCAAGCTCTTCTAGCACCTGAGTGATTACGCCTATTCTATCATCACTTGGATTCTTCTTGATTTTTTCATTGAATGATTCATAGATGTGAGATTTCAAATCTTCAATAAGATCCTCTGTTTCAAAACTATCTGGAAGTAACTTTGTAACCCTCTTCATATACTTCTCAATTGCATGATTTATTTCATTGTCACTCACTTTTTCAGTTCCTCCAGTTTTTCAAAGATATCACCAACAAGAATGGTCAGCTGACGGAAAACACGGTCTCCTTCTCCTGTCAAAACATAGACCTTCCTACTAGGACCTGATTCTGATTTTTCACTATAGACATTCAGTAATCTTTCTTTTCGAAGTCGATGGAGTATTGGGTATAGAGTACCTTCTTTGACTTGGAGTAGACCATCTGTCCGCTCCTCAAGTTCACGAGCAATACCATACCCGTGAATTCCTTTCTCATGACGATTCACTATAGCGAGGACTGCATATTGAAGAATGCCTCTTCTGATTTCTATTTTCCAACTGTCTTCAAAGCTGGGGCTTCTCTCCAAACTTATGCAATCCTCTCAGTTGTTCGGAGGAGAAAATTCCATTACAACTCCTTAAGTTTATCCTATTCTACACGATGTCTGCATCATGACGCCTTCCAGGTAGTCGGGCTCTTAGTTCAAGCCAAAACGTGGAAGTATAGGTTCTCGGTTCTCTTACTAATAAGTAGAAGAATGATGCAAAGAAGCGTAATACTCCACTAAGGATGAGCATGATATACACAGAAACATATTCGCTTCCTAAAACTACAAGAATTATTTGTCCCATTACGCCAGCAATCAAAGAACCAAAGAGGTATACAACACCTGTGAACGTGTTGTACACTGCTAAATAAGATGCTCTCTCCTCCTCCGGAGATATATCATAAATATATGCTGTTATTGCGTTCATTCCTGAAGCTACGCAGAAACCTGCAAGTATATTGGCAACATAAATATAGTATACATTTTGAGCGAATGCGTACATGATTGGAACTAAGAAGAGAAGTCCTCTTCCTAGTAAGATCAATGGCTTTCGTCCAACCTTATCACTAAGTCTTCCAAAAGGTATTGTGAAGATGATTATAGAAAGAGTCATAGCTGCAGATGCAATAGCTATTTCTAGATTGGAATTATTCAACCAAGTTTTCTGTACGATAATAAAGTACGGCCATGCCAGAGACATGGCAAATGAGTAGAATACAGCAATAAAGCAGAACCTTCGAAAGTCACCAGGTTGAGATAACAATTTATGGATTGGAGGGAACTTCCTTGGCCCATCATTACGTTTTGGATATTCCCTTATGCTCACGGAAAGTAAAGATGAGATAATTCCCACAATAGCAGTGAAGAAGAAAGGACCATAATAGACCTCTCTGAAAGCCTGTTCACCCATTTGAATAGGAAAAAGGACAGATCCTAAATCTCCGAATAAACCTCTAAGAAATGGGACAAGTGGGGGTAATACTGCAATGAAACCTGAAATCAAAGTAGCTGTGAGAGATGCAATATTAGTAGCTAACCCAAGTTTTCCTAATTCATTCCCCCTATTGCTTTCATCCATTAATCCTCCTACTAGTGACAACCAAGTAGGGATTTGAATGCTGAATAGAATTGATTGAATTGTATACAGGATAATTAATTCCAGAGGTGTTGCTGCCCACAAGAACATATAAACGACTAGAAGTCCAGTCATTGTACCAAACGCGACAAATGCCTTTGTATTCCTAGCTCTATCAGATGTTGCTCCCCACACTGGCTGAAGCACTGTAGGAGCAAAATTTCCAACACTGCGGAATGCTCCTTGCTCTACAAAATTCTGAACTCCCCTTAGAGCCATTTGCATATCAATCAAGTATGCTTGAATGAAAGGTGAATACAGCCCTACTCCAAACTGAGTCAATGCTCCTACAAGATATGCGCGTGCAGGAAGTCGTTTGAGTTCATCATTTTCAGCGAGTGAGTATGTTTCTGTCATTATTAATTCTCGAAGGCTTTTTGTCCACCTATTAACTCTAATTCTTACACACTCTATGACTTGACCGTCATTGTTATGTAGACTGATTACATCGCATTCTTTGGTTGTGTGAGCCACTCAATGCTCGACGAATCAGTTTACAAGAAACGAATCGAACAAGTACAAAAGCATCTTGATTCATTCAATATCGATTTTGCATTTTTGACACCATCTCCAAATTTTCAATACTTAGCTGGTTTCAAATATGATATGCATGAGCGGCTCATTGCACTTGTGATTAAGAAAAAATCAGAACCACAAATCATTGCTCCCGCATTTGAGGTTTCAGATCATAGTTCACATACTTGGATAAAGGACATTGTACCTTGGGCAGAGGATGAAGACCCCTATGAGCTTGTTGTTGATTTGGTGGGAAAAAAGAGTGAAGGACACTCGGTGCTTTTTGATGACAGTCTACCTCTAGGCATATATTGGTCACTTGAAACCGCACTTGATGGTTTTCGTAATTCTGCATCACTTAGTCCTATGATTAACTTAATGCGAATAACAAAGTCCGAAAAAGAGATCGACCTTATGAAGAGAGCTGGTCAGATAATCAACGATGCTGTTCTAAAAGCATTTCAAAAAACGACTATTGGAATGACTGAACTTGAAGTTCAAGAGATAGTCCATAAAGAAATTCGTCGTCAAGGCGCAACCCCAACTTTTGCAGCTATCCAATTTGGAGAGAACAGTGCACTACCACATACTGCAGCAGGAAATCGAGAATTGAGGAAGGGAGATGTTGTCCTTATGGATTGTGGGTGTGCTTTAGATGGATATAATACCGATATGACAAGAGTTGGAGTTGTTGGTCCACCAACCGAGGAATTAGAGCGTATATATTCAACAGTACTTCATGCTGTAGAAACTGCTATTGCGCAGATTGTACCTGGAATGACCTGTGGAACTGCTGATGGTATTGCTCGACGCTTAATCGACAATGCTGGATGTGGCGAACTATTCACTCATCGCTTAGGTCACGGAATCGGTCTCGAAGTTCATGAACCTCCATACATTGTCAGAGGCAATGCCATGGAGTTAAAGCCTGGTATGTGTCATAGTATTGAACCTGGAATCTACATTGAAGGCAAGTTCGGAATTCGGATTGAAGAGTTAGTATGTATACGAGAGAATGGTCCTGAATTACTGACGTTTATGCCGCGTGATCTTATTCAGATTGGCCAGTAGTCGAATCATCTTCTGCAGGAGATTCTCCCTTGGATTTTGCAAGGATTTCATCCATCTTTTTGCGGTCTTCCTCAGAAAGGTTTTGCATTGCCTCAGCTGACTGTCTTATCATTTGATTCATCATCACAGAGTAGACTGCAGGAAGTGCATTTTTGGTTTCTATTCTCTCATTGTATTCCTTTTCAGCCAGATTTCTAGCCTCTTGTAGAGCTTCCTTACTCACATCCCCCTTTCCCACACCCGGACAATCCTTACTACTCAGAACGAATTTCTCGCCATTGTATTCTAGTGGAAAGGTCTGGCAGGAGATTGGTCTTCCATATCTTATTTCACATGCATTGGCTTTCTCATTGTAGAATATGCAGGCAGTGGATTCTGGATCGTTTTCAAGAGGTTTCCGAGCAGTTTCAAAGTAAAACGAATCTTGTTCAGACTCTGGCATGTGTATAGAAATACCTGGAAGTATGTTCATGATATATCCTTGAGTCATCCAACGGGCAAGATCACCGATGGTGACCATAATTTTGGGTCGGATATGACAAGCTTTAGTATCGCATTTTTGTTCCAAACAATTGAAACTGTACTTGGATTTTTCAGACATCCTCATCACCCATAACTGCAGATATGCGTTCGTTGCTAAATCGTCTTTAATATTTTCGAAATGTGATTTTACCAACTCCGATAGGTTTTTGTTGGTTCAAATTTGGGTTCAACTTAATCTCAGAGTAGAATTTTCTTAGCACTCGGAGTATTCAAAATGACTGAGTGGTATAGTAACGACGTCGACTATGTTCTGAAACGCCTTGAAACATCAACAGAAGGTCTTTCGAGCGAAGAGGCAAAAAATCGACTTACGGAATATGGACCAAATGAGTTGGTTGAAACAGGTGGTATCAGCCCACTGCGAATGTTCCTCCAACAATTTATGGACCCAATGGTGATCATTCTTCTTATTGCCATTATCATCTCACTACTAATGTCTGTTCTTTCATCTGGTGAATCTGATCATGAGAGTGGGATTATTGATGCAATTGTAATATCTGCTATAGTGATTTTCAATGCTGTATTTGGCTTTGTGCAAGAGTACAAATCTGAAAAAGCATTAGAAGCATTGAAGGATATGGCTGCGCCTAAAGCCCGCGTCATGCGCGATGGACTCTGGACCGATATTGACGCACGCAATGTTGTTCCTGGTGATCTCATCGGTTTCGAGGCTGGAGACCTTATTGCTGCGGATGGTCGAGTTACATATGCTGTTGGGTTATCAGCTGATGAAGCGCCACTCACTGGAGAGTCTGTTTCTGTTCGAAAAATGAGCGAACCAATTCATCTTCGTAAACCGGTTGTTGGTGATATGAAGAATATGGTTTTCCAAGGAACAACTATCACAGCAGGTAAAGGTCATGCTGTAATAACAGCGACTGGAATGAGAACTCAGTTTGGGAAGATAGCTGAACTTGTACAAGAGAGCGAAAAAACTATGACGCCTCTCCAACTAGATCTGGAAGATCTTGGTAAGAAACTTGGTGCATTGATAATTGTCCTCTGTATCATTGTATTTGGAGCAGAAGTCCTTCAATCTGCAGCTGAAACACTCATGGCTGCCCTCTTAGCAGCCATTGCTTTGGCAGTTTCCGCAATCCCCGAAGGATTACCTGCAGTGGTAACAATCACACTTGCTATTGGCGTCCAACGCATGGTGGCAAGGAATGCAATAGTAAGAAGACTCCCTTCTGTTGAAACTCTAGGCTCTACAACAATAATCTGTTCAGACAAGACTGGTACTATCACAAAGAACGAAATGACAGCCACAACTTTGTATGTTAACGGAATGACAATCTCTGTAAGTGGGGTTGGTTACAACAGATCTGGTAAATTTACTCGAGCAAGTGAAGATTATAGTGTTATGGGAGATCCGCATATTGTGAAACTGTTTGAAATAGGACAGCTCTGCAGTAATTCAATGCTTCAACCTGACCTCTCTGGAAAAGCTGATTGGAGTATTGTGGGCGACCCAACGGAAGGGGCACTCCTTGTTCTTGCTGAAAAAGCAGGTCTCTCTCAGGATGACACATTATCTCGGAATACTGAAATCACAGAGATATCCTTCGATTCAGCAAGGAAAAGAATGACCTCAATAATTCGGGATGAGGATGGAAACTTAGTTGCTAACGTAAAAGGTGCTCCAGAAGTTTTGTTGCCCCTTTGCACACATATCTATGAGAACGATGACATTCGGGAACTCACAATCAGAGAAAAGGAATCAATTATCCAAATAAATGCAGGATTTGCAGAGTCTGCGTTGAGAGTTCTAGCTTTTGCCTATCGTCCATTAGAGCATGAGCTGCCTGATTGGGAGCCTGAAAAAGTAGAACGTAATTTCATCTTTGTTGGACTCATAGGGATGATTGACCCTCCACGTGATGAGGTACGAGATGCTATAAATCTGTGCAAGATTGCTGGAATTCGCCCCATAATGATAACTGGTGATCACAAGCTCACTGCTACTGCAATTGCCCGAGATGTGGGGTTGATTGATATCGATAGTGAGGTCTTGAGCGGGGCTGAACTCGATAGCATGAGTCAGGTTGAGTTCCAAGACGCGGTTAAACGTTGCAATGTATTTGCTCGAGTTGCTCCAGAACATAAACTACAGATCGTGAGCGCTCTGAAGTCTAACGATCAAGTCGTTGCCATGACTGGAGATGGAGTGAACGATGCTCCTGCAATAAAAACCGCAGATGTTGGTATCTCCATGGGCATAAGAGGAGCAGATGTCACTAAAGAAGCCTCAGATGTCATTCTCACTGATGACAACTTCGCAACTATTGTTTCAGCAGTAGAGAAGGGACGTGAGATATATTCGAATATCAGAAAGTTTGTACGTTTCTTGCTAGCTGCAAACTTTGATGAAGTATTTCTTATCTTTACAGTTGTAATGCTTGGATTACCCCTACCAATTACTGCTATTCAGATACTCTGGCTAAATCTAGCTACTGATGGTTTCCCAGCGCTGGCTCTTGGAGTTGATCCTCCTGAGTCTGGAGTAATGGGTAGACCACCTCGGAAACCTGGTGCAAAGATGATGGACCGAGGAATGATAACTTTCATAGTCATTGCAGGTTTTACAGCGTTTCTTGCATCACTTATTGTGTTCATGTGGTCTTTGTGGGCTTACGGTGGTTGGATTCCGGGAATCACTGGTCCATCTGTTATCTGGAGCTCTGATATTTCACCAATATCTGGGCTTGCATGGGAGCATATTCTTGCTCACGGACGAACTGCAGTATTCACTAGCGTTGTGTGCTTTGAATTATTGTTTGTATGGAATTGCAGAGATGAATATCATCCTGTCTGGAGAACCGAAGTGCGAGAATCGAAAGTGTTGATGATTGCAGTGGCATTGTCTCTTATTCTAACTCTATTCACAATCTACTTTCCACCGATGGCTGCCCTCTTTGAAACAGTACCAATTAACACAATTGATTGGGTTGTAATATTGCTGACCTGTCTTCCAGCTTTGTTTATTCCACCTCATATCATATTTGGGCGTTTTCGTTCCTCTGAAACAACTTAGGATGGAAGACGCTTATCCAGCCAACTGTAAAGGTCTCCTAAAACCTGATCTTTCTCTGGCTCTTCATGTAGTTGATGATAGAAACCATCATAGAGATTCCAGGTCTTATCAACTGAACTAAGGTTGTCATAGAACTCTTTATTCTTTTCAGGATTGACTAGTTTGTCAGCTCCCGCTTGCTGCACTAGCACAGGCAGGAATATACTGGATGCAGATTGAAATGCATCCTTTGAAGCTTTTAATACCTCAATGCTAAAACGCGGCGTGACTATGTTTACTCTGAGAGGATCATTTTCTAGTCGTTTTAGATTCTCTGGGTTTCTGGAAATATCCGCGTAATCAAATCCAATAGGAACATATCTTTTAACATTCAAGCTTGAGAGTATATTGCCAGTAATTCGTTTTCCTATACCAAGATTCATAGTTTGGTTCAAAGCTGGAGATTGCAAAATAAGTCCATCCACAGTCCTAGGATACTTGACTATATAACGAATTGCATTCAGACCTCCAAGGGAAGAACCAAATAAGTAAGTAATCTTGTTCAGATATTGATCCTTAATTTGCATGATCAAGTTCTGTGTATCTTCTACATATTCTTCAAAGCTCATGACATGTCCCTTGATTCCTGAATAGTGACCAAAGCCTCTCAAATCTGGTGCAAAGACCGCAAAACCTCTATCAGCGAGATACTCTCCCAAACTCTTCAGGTCTCCACCATGAGCACCAAGACCGTGAAGTGCGACAATTAGTGCTCTGGGTTTATCGTTATCTGGGCGCCACAAAGCCATGAACATCCGAGTCCCATCAAATCCGATGTATTTGCTTTCCTTGTATTTCAAGAGTGACACCACTGTGTGTTTGTAATTGGCTATTACTATTTATCTTGTCTATTGAATAGAATAGTGTGAATGGCCTATATAGGCTAATCTCACATTTTCATTAGAATCTGTTTGGTTTGGGAGTTTCTCCTGAATAGTCATAGAAACCCATGCTGGATTTCCTGCCTAACCAGCCAGCTCGGACCATTTTTCGCAATAGAGTCGGTGCTCTATACTTGCTGTCTTTGAATTCTTCTACAAAGTAGTCTGAAATATGTAAAGCCGTATCAAGCCCAACAAAGTCTAGGAGAGTCAAAGGGCCCATTGGCCAATTTAATCCAAGCTGTATTGCTTTATCCATATCTTCCACAGTAGCTACTCCTTCTTGAATTGCAAACACGGCCTCAAGCAATGCTGGAACGAGCAATCTATTCACAGCAAATCCAGGAGCTTCGTTAACAAGTACAGTTACCTTACCGATTTTCTTTGAAACATCCTCAATGATTTTTACTGTATCATCCTCTGTAGCCTGTCCTTTGATAATCTCTACAAGGTTCATAACTGGAACTGGATTGAAAAAGTGCATTCCAATGAACTTGTCTGGTCTTTCTGTCACAGCTGCCATTTGTGTTATGCTGATGCTTGAGGTGTTCGATGCTAGAATAGCATGTTTGGGTGCTAATGCATCAACCTCTTTCCAAATCTCAAGCTTTAAACTAACAATCTCCGGAACAGCTTCAATGACAAGATCTGCATCATCCACTGCTTTCTTGAGATCTAGGACTCCTTGAATTCTACCAAGAATAGCAACAACCTCTTCTTGAGTAATTTTGCCCTTCGCTATCCCTCTCTCCAAGTTCTTCTTGATCGTAGCCATTCCCTTGTCAATGAACTTTTGGTCTATGTCACGCATTTTGACCTGATAGCCTGCTTGTGCACAAACATGGGCAATTCCATTTCCCATTAGTCCTGCGCCCAATACAGCAACTTTCTTTATCTCCATCATTATCCACCTCTAAATTTTTCTGCGGATGCATTGGTTTCATTATTGCTTCTAAATATGTTTGACTGTCAAGATATTTTCACAATAAGTTACTAGACTCAGTTTTCAAATGAAGAATTAGTATCTATTTCTTGCAATATCTGAAAGTGCATCTCTTATCTCCTGCTGCTATCGTTTCATTTCGCGAGAATTCTATCCAATCTTCAATAAGATAAGCTATAATCATGTCATAATCGCATAGTATAGATCCCAACTCAGGCTTCCCTGCCTCTCTAAGGATATCGAAGTAGAAACAATTTTGAATATCAAAACCAAAACAATCCTTTTCGTTCTCCACCTCTACGACTTGGAAATAGTCATTATCATAATTCGCAGCATTTCCCTTTTGGACCCATTTAGTGAATTCATCCCATGGATTATCTGATTGTTGTATACTTGCTACTTCTGTCTTCAAGTAATCTAAAAGCATGCTATGATATATGGAAATCGCAGTTTCTTTCAACGCATTGAACGAAGCTCTAACTTCACAGAGAACATCATCTAGTGCCATCAAGAAAAGTGAGTTTATACCATGCCTCTTTGCAAGTAAATCTGGCATCATATGTTCGTAATTGTTATAGTGGATCTCGAATTGTCTACTAAAGAGCTTGTGCATTGCTTCACCTTTATCACCAAATTGCTTGTTTAGTTCCTTCAATGTTAGCTCTGAGAAGAAATCGATAAGTTGTTGAGTTTGCTCATCTTGAGCCATTTTCAAATCACATTTTACTTTCTTATTCAAAATCTAAGTTTCTGATTACCCTTGATATGCTTGTCTATGTTTAATTTTACTCTTATGAATAGTCACAATATGTGACTTCTTTATGTGACCCTCAGAAGTGGCTTCGGTATATATACTAAATCTGAGCAGTATTTCTTGTGAAATATCATGGCTCTAACAACTAACTCACGAAACACATCTGTGCTAAAGAACATGAAGGACAGAAGTATAACTACTGAAGCCCTGACTTATGCCTATATGACTGTACTAAGGTGATAGAGAAATGGTCTATACTGAGCAAGATGTCTGTTGGATTTTTACAAGTACTGCTTTGCATAGTGACTGGTCACAAGGTGGTCACAAAACTGGTCAGTTAGTATCAGAAACACCATATCTTGTGACCAACCTATAGGAAGGTGTGAAAGATTATGGCTCTTTTAAAATACGGGCTCCAATTTGCGTGGTTTAACAAAAATGCACTTCAAACTAGTGCCATTACTCATGCTTACGCCTACAGGAGGTAAGTTGCTTGACGAAAAAGAACAATTCTCGCACCATCTCCACTCGTGCAATCACTGACGCCTACTTCAGGAGGTAGTTTCACTGCAGGTCCTTCTCAAACACTATAATTTTGGTTTGAAATATCAACAAAATCTCGATTTTAAGTACAGGACACAAAATAATGCTTTGAGAATAATGTTTATATCCAAACCATTACTGAACAATGGTTGGTTGTATAAACCAATATCATGAAGTGATGACAATGACACGGTCGAATTTCCTCTCAACAGATATGTTCTGTTTGACAAGTGAGGACAAGACGATTTGTGTTCAATCATTTGGTGCATTGTGTAATGCTGGTCTAAGTGTGTCAGATTAGAGCCACGCGATTTCACATTATAGTTACATCGGACAAATCTCCTATCTCCGAATCTCCTAAGATGGGGATTCTGCATCGGCCCTCGTATGTGTGATCCGAGGGCTGATGCAATTCAAAGGAAGTTGACAGACATGAAACGTGAATCGAAAATCAGAATCAAGGTAACCAAAAAAGCACATCTTGAAAATACATCAACTTCGATTTCTTACGAAGATCACAAACAAAAGATTGAGTGATGATATTTCATGAGTAGAATGAAATCCTTTCTAGGCTTACCAGATGCTACTGACAAAGTCATAAGACTAGCAAAAATAATGGGAATATTGGGACCACTTGCCAATCTAACATTCTTCCTTTCAACTACATTCTATGTGATCTTTGTAGCAGAAGCTCTTGGTGGCGGTCCCGGTATGTATCTCCAAGGTATTGGTCTAGTTGGAACTCTTGTGGTTGTACAGATGGTTGTGCAGATACTTCTCGACTACCCAACTGGCGCTGTTGGAGATTGGATTGGACAGAGGTACATTATAGCTGGCGCAAATCTATCATATGGTGTTGCGTACATTCTAGTTTCCTTTGTGACAGTTGATACACCCTATATCACCCTAGTGGGCATCTATGCACTACAAGGATTTGCACAGTCACAATCAAGCGGTGCTTGGGGAGCTTGGTTTGATAACAACTACAGAGTTGCAATGCCTGGTGATTCAGATAGGAAGCAATATGGAGTGTTCTGGGGGCGAATGGGTATGATAATGCAGATAGTTGCTACTGCCTCTTTGATTCCAGGTAGCATTCTAGCTGCTATATTCTCAAGAGCTTGGGTTTTCCAACTGCAAGGAGTCTTGGCCTTTCTCTTTGCTCTGGTTGTATTCAGATTAGTTCGAGATTTCCCCGAGGTTGAAGAAAAGAGAGCTCAGAATGGTGAACGTCCCGATCTAGGAGAGTATTTCTCAATCTTGAAGGGTGGTATCAGCTATCTTTTCAGACATGCATTTGTTAGGTATATTGCAGTTGGAACAATGTTAGCTGTTAGTTCAATCATGGTGTGGGGGAATCTTATTTTATTCCCAATGTACTACCTATATCTAATCACCGATGTTGGAGTCGCCAGCTTCAGGACGTTATTATTTATTCCTGGAATTTTCTCACAAGAACGGTCTGGCGTATGGTCTCGAAGGTTTGAGCCAAAGAAGTGGATCCCACGGTTTCGTCTGATGCAGACATGCGGGTTCATCTTTTTCTGGGTATTTGCAGCAATCATGTTGCTATTTCCACCTGCAGCACCCAGCACGAACGTATTGACTCTTTACTGGCCATTCACAAGTATTGAACTCTTAACACTTCCTGCAGAGAATTTAATCCCGATTGTTCTCATATTCACAACATTCGTATCTACCAGTTTCTTCGGAGGATTTGCTGAAATCCTAACCCAAAGAGTATTGTTGGATGTCATTCCAAATAGAATTAGGAACTCTATGTATTCTCTCTTTCCAACGGTGGCAACTCTACTAGCAATTCCACAGATTGCACTCTTTGGATGGTCGATCACTATAATTGGATTCCCATTGACTCTAGCCGCATGTGGTTTGATTTCATTTATGGGAGTATTGCTCATAGTCCATGGCTTTAGACATGAACCTCCTGAACCTGACGGTGAAACCTGGGCGAATGGTGATGCCGTCTTGCCTCCAAAAGAGCCTGAACTTGGTGGAGCTGAGAAGCTATCCGAAGAAACTCTCCATAAAACCGAAGCAGGTGGGTTGGAGGAGATCGCAGAAGGAATTCTCCTAGAGGATTAAACACCGAAATAAGGCTGCAACACTATGCAGCCTTCAATTCATTTTGTATACCAGCGTAAAGTTAATACTGACTCTCGCAGATTGAACATTGGTGCTTACAATTGACGGATAGACCACAGTTTCTGACCGTTTCTTATTCTGACTCAGGTCTTAGTACAATGAGTTATGAACGAAAGATGGTCCGTGAAAAAGATGTGAAATTTGATGGAGAGGATGGTTCACTAGAGGTTACTGATGTTCGACTTGTCTGGTACAAGAAACCCTCCGGAGGCGGATGGAAAAAATGGGGTGCTTTAGCAGGTGCTGTTGCAGGAGCCGCCCTGCTTGAAGGTGCAGGACGACAAATGGGTGGTATAGGTCGCCATGTAACACGTTCATTGGCTAGAGGCATAACATACGCCGCTGTTGGAACTGCAATCTCTTCTTGGACCGCTGATTCATACTATAATAGAGATAAAGATGGTAATACAGAAAGTTTGGCTCTTCCTCTAATTGCGATTAGTCAAGCCAGTCAAAGTGGTGACCGATTGATCGTTGAATTAAGGTCTGGAGGAACAATGGAGTTTAATTTTAAGCAGAGGAAAGTAATACCCTCAATTCTTGCGAATGTGATATCTGCACAGGAACAAGGCAAATGTCCTTATTGTGGAACTAATGCTGGAAACGTTCCGAGCTGTCCAAACTGTGGAGGTGTCATCGAAGGTGGTTCAGGTGGAGCTCCTCATGGTGGTGCTGAAGCACATACTGGTGCAGGCGGACCTGGTTCGATGACGATCCATTATACAGATCGAGATGGTGATGGTCAACCAGACTCTGTTACTGTAACTGGTGCTGGTGTACCTGGTGGTGCTCAGGCTGGTTTTTGCAGAAATTGTGGGACTCCATATCCTCAAGGTGCAAGATTCTGTAATTCTTGTGGACAACGAGTTTGATTAATAACATAATAGGAGGGCTCAATATTGAGCCCATCTTCTCTCTTTTGCATCCATCAACGGAACATATCAGATTCCTTAGTTCTATTGATATCTACTGCTTTTTCAACACCATCTGAATACTCATATCCTCGAACAATCACAACTGGAATTCTCTCTCCAGCTTGACCCATCAATGGCTCCACAAATGAAGCTAGTTCATCAATTTGACAGACAGTGGAGCGTTTCAAGACTCTTCCATACAGGTCACTCTTTCCCTTGTTATGTTTGAAAGCGTTGATTCCAGCACAACCAATGGCAACATTAACCAGGCCCTTTCTCCAAGGTCTACCTTGTGTATCTGAGATAACAACAGAAAGCTCAACACCTGTTTCTTTCTCAAGACCTTGAAGAATTAATTCTGCAGATTTGTCCGGGTTCTTTGGCAGAAGGACATACTCTTCCTCAGGTGCATTCGACTTGTCAACACCACTAAAATTGCAAATTAGACCTGAATGAGTTTCTACAATTAATACACCATCACTCTTGATAACGACAGCAGATTCTCTAAGAGCAAGTTCTACATGGATTGGATTAAACTTATTTCTTTCAGCGATTTCACGAGCTTGTTCTGATATATCAACATCTTTTACTCGAACAAATCTGTCTTCTGATTTTGATACAATTTTCGAGGCAATTACTATGACATCTCCATTGACTAGGTTGATTTCCTCTCTCTTGATTGCATCAAGTATTATCTCAACTAGATCATCACCTGACTTAACGATTGGAATAGAATGCAATGCTGTTGCTGAAACTCCGTGGGATGTCATTATCCTTCTCTTGATTGCGTTATCCATTCAACGGAAAAGTCTGCCCATTGACCAATTTAATACCAATAAGTTTAGAACACGTGTTCCTGTATTATATTACTCCATGGTCACAATTTCCATATGACTTCAAATGTACTCTAAGTTGTACAAACCTACAGAATGAGCCGTTTTGAAGGGATTAGTGACAGAAATGATTAATATAGAATAAGAGAAATCCGACTATTCAACACAGAATGCTGTTACGTGGGAAAATCTGTCCTGCTGAATTGACATGAGATGTATTATAAAGTTCGAAATTGGAGCGAATTACATTGTCCGAGAAGAAATCTAGTTCAAATCCAACACCTGCACCAACAAAGGTTGACTCAGGAGATATCAAACAAGGCACAATTGCTAAATTCATGCGAAAGCGTACGCAGCTTGTAGGATTTGAAACTGGACTTAACAAACACACGCAATATGCAATTGAGTTCTTGGACAATGCAATTGATGCACTCGAAAGTTGGTGGTGGAAAACTAAAAGACGCCCACGACTTCAAGATCAACTTGATCCCGCAATTGTTTCCGAAGTTCGTGCCAAACTTGAAGAGGGCCAAATTGATACCATCACCCTTAGCAAACAACTTGAGAGAGACGTCAAAGCAGGAAAGGAAGTCGAGATTCAAGCAAGACGTAAAGAATCCATTGATGAGCGTATAACCGAGTTTCGAAAATTCGTGGTGCCTTTACGACCTTTATTGTCAAAGAGAGAGCCTTTAGTAGTTCTAGAACTAAAAGAGGTTCAAATGCCTGACCTTGTTCCCATTGATGATGAAGAAGGATTCAAGGTCTATGAATTCACATGTTTTGATACCGGTGTGGGTATGGTACCAAATGATCTTGAAAAATTCGGTATCTATCTTGCATCTAGCAAATCTGAGAAACTAAGACAGACAAGAGGAAGCCAAGGATTTGGTGCACCTTCTGCATTTAGTGATGCGCAAAACACTACTGGAAAACCCATTTTCACTATATCAAAACGATTCAACTCTGATGTAACAACTATCACCAATTTCTACACAACCACTGCAAACACAAAGGAACATGTTGGTGGTCCAGTGAATATGGACCTTCCATTCAACCATGGCACATATATCCGATTATACTATTTGAATATTCAATACCGACGAGGGTACGCTGATATCTATTGTGAGATGGCATCACTCCTCAACTCCCATGTGACAATAATCTTCATTGATCCATATGGTGTCGTTCACATACATCCTCGCCGAGTTAATGCTTTCCCTGAAGAACCAAAGTATGCTCAGCCACATCCTGCAAGCATCAGAATCGGTGAGTTTCAAGACTTACTTCGTGAAACCAGAGAATCGGATTTACGTGGCTTTTTGACTAAGGCTTTTTGCCGATTGAGTGCAAATAAGGCAAAAACCATAGTTGCCAATGCAAGCAAGGACCTCCGAAGAAGGCATCTTGACGATCTTAAAATGACTACACCTACTGATTCCCTCTCCAAGACTGAGGTCGAACTACTTTATCGAGCTTTTTCAAGCGAAGATTATATCGCTCCTCCAACAGATACTGTTGTTCCAGTTGGCGAAGAAATATTCGAACAAACAATTCAGATGGCCTATAATCCTGATTTCGTTGCAGCTGTTACAAGAAAACCTACATCAGGAAAGGGCTTGTCTTTTGCAATTGAAGTATGTATTGCCTACGGTGGTGAAATCAAACCAGCTTCATCTGCTCCAATGGTTCTCTGGAGGTTTGTCAATAGAGTACCAAAACTTCGTGATAATAGTGACTGCGCCACCTGGAAGGCAACAGCCTCAGTAAACTGGAAAAACTACAAGCTACAGTCCTTTGATAATGGAATTCCACGTGGTCCAGTTATGGTGTTTATTCATGTTGCAGGGGCTTATGTACATGTCATGTTCAAAGGACAGAGTAAACAAGCGCTTGCGGAGGATGAAGTGCTCCTGAGGGAGATAAAATTAGCACTCGAAGATGCAGGACGTAAGTTCAGGCGCTTCATAACACGACGTGAAACAGCACGACGGAAAGCAAAGCGTGCTGGAATCCTTGCTATGTATGCTGATCAATTCGCTCAAAGTCTTGTAACAATAGCTAATGATGGTAGGAAGAAACCCATTTTCGATGCTGAAACAATTGCCAGTAAACTCAGAGACTCTATTACAGGATTCGAAACAGTTGAGGACCAAGAAGAAACCGAAACTGATGCTCTTGGAACAGATCTTATAGCTGACATACCACTTGATGACGATGAAGGAGCTATTGAAGAAGGTGAGCTTGAATGAGTCGTAAGAAATCAAAGGAAAAAGAAGAAACTGTTCAAGCAACCCTTAGCGAGGTTGTTGAAGAACCTAAACTAAAGAAGAATACAAAGGCGAAACCCGTGAAGAAGAGCACAAAGAAAACATCTAGAAAAACATCCAGTACAAAAAAGACCAAACGCACTTCTAAAAAGACTCCTGATAAGAAAGAAACTCCAAAGGAAAAGGAAGCTCTAAAAAGGAAAGAGGAACCGCCTGCTCCAAAGAAGACGACCAAAAAGAAGTCTGCTTCAAAGAAAAAGGAAACCAAGACACAGAAAACGACTTCAGTAAAGAAAGAAGTACCAATTGAACCTCCAGAGAGTTCCTTCAAGTTAACTGAGCTACCAGGGGTTGGACCAAAACTAGAAGAAAGGTTGGTTAAAGCAAAATATGAAACAGTTGAGAAGTTGTCACGTGCAAGACCTTTCTCAATTGCTAAGAAAGTTGAAGGACTTAGTAAAGCTGGAGCAAAGAAACTCATAGATGCTGCCAAGGATTTGGTTAAGAAACGAAATGTAACAATTGAATCTTCTGAAGCTCAACCAGATATCAAAGTTGAAGATATTCCTCCGCCAAAGTTTGCCTTGACAGATGTTCCTGGTTTGGGACCCAAACTTGCCCTTTCCTTGGAACATGCAGGTTATGACTCAGTTGCTCGATTAGCTAGAGCATCTCCGCAAAATGTTGCAAAGAAGGTGGGTGGTCTTAGACTTCAGAAAGCGATATCGATTGTTAATGCTGCCAAAGGTTTGATTCTAGATCAGGAATTAGCAGAGCTGACAGGAGAAACTGAAACACTAGTTATTACTGCAGCAGCATCTTCAGCAGATGCAACATCACCACCTGAGATGGAACCTGCTTTAAAGGATGAGAAACCAGCGAAAAAACCTGCGAAAGAGAAAGGACCCAAGAAAAAAGCTCCCAAGAAAAAAGCACCTCTTACAAAGAAGCCGGCTAAAGCACCTAAAGCGCCTCCCATTAAGAAACTTAAGCCTATTCGAAAAGAATCCGGTTTGCCTGTTCCAAAAGCTGTCCAGGATCTTGCAGTTGAATTAAAGGAGAACTGGGCTCTAGTAGAACAAAGAGTTCAAGAATTACCTGGATCTGGTGGGGTGGCTGAACCTTTAATTGAAACAGTTGAAGTTGTAAATCTTTCTGCTGATGACACAACGGAGAGAATCGTTGATACTGCATTAGATATTCTAAATGAAACCATGACAAGTGGAAGACCTGCATTTGATATACCAAGTAGGTCCGGTGACAATATCGTCTGGGATGAGGTCCGAGATTTACTGCTATTAGGAATGCGTACAATCTCGCGTCCATATCACTCACTAGCATCTGTTGTTGACGCAACAAGAACAGCTCGCGTTATGGAGATTGTTTTCAATCTTCTGAAATTAAACCTGCATGCAACGAAACGTGAGGTTTACTACAGCGATGTTAACCTATTCAGAGAACAGAAGTATAGTGATAAGATCATTGAAGATGTCGCTTCTATGATTCAGACTACACGTGACAGTATTCATGTAGTTGCATCTGCTCGAGGTTCTGCCATGGGTCGAGTGACTATACGAGATGGTGGTGACCTTATTGATTTGACAAAGATGGGCACGGGCGGATGGGCTGTAACACCATTTCTAGACCAACTTGAGATAGTTGAGAGTGATGCTGAGTTCATTATATTGTCTGAGAAAGATGCTGCTGTTATGCGTCTTGCTGAAGCAAAGTATTGGAACCGCCAACCTTGTATAGTAATTACTGGAAAAGGATCAGGCGACATTGCTACAAGGGCATTCCTCAAGATGTTAGTGAAGGAACTTGAGATTCCAGCTTTTGCATTAGTAGACTCAGATCCATATGGTCATTACATCTATTCTGTATTCCTTAGAGGTAGTAAACGATTGAGCTATGAATCACCATTCATTGCTACGCCAGAGCTAAAGCTTCTTGGAGTTTTGAGTCGTGACTTGGATGAATATAAAATACCCAAAGCAGTTCGAATTCCAATGCAGCCAACTGACATTAAGCGCGTCAAAGATATGTTGAAAGAACCATTCGTAAAACGGAATAAACCCTGGGTTGAAGATTTAGAATTGATGCTCAGACTTAAAGAGAAAGCTGAGATTCAAGCATTTGCAAGTCACAGTTTTGAATTTCTCACTGATGCATATATCCCCCGAAAACTGGAAACAGGTGATTGGATTTAATCCTTTAAGCACATTAAACCACAAGTGAGGTTTTATTACTATATAAGAGTGCGTCAGAATAACTATAGAGAACTCTTGGAGGATATCCCAACGTTGATTTCTAAGATCGGAATTGAAGTCATAGATAGCCATGCACATTTTTTCACATATGACACTATCAAACGGTGGATAGATAGCGGAGCTTCGCTTGAGCGACTGCAGAATCGAGTTTCATTCCAAACTGATATGCCTCAATTAACGATTCCAGATGAAAATTGGGATGCTGGCCAGATGTGGGTCGATGAACTAGACAAATATGGAATTACAGCCATAGGTATGATGATTGGGGAGGAGGTATGGGATGAGTTTAATGAAACTCGCAAAAGATTTCCTGGTCGATTCCTGGGTTATGCGAATATCAATCCTGCTGATGAAAATGCAGTTGATAAGGTGAAGAGAGCAGGAAGGGCTGGATTTCAAGGAATAAAGCTTTATCCAAGTTCATGGAACTTTCATGCCTATGATGACTGCGTTTATCCAATATATGAAGAAGCTTTGAAACAGAAGTTATTGGTAATTCTTCACTTTGGGATTACTATTGGAAATCAAGCTAATCTTAGGTATGGAAATCCCCTTGACATTCAGAAACCTGCACTTGATTATCCTGACCTGAACTTCATGATTGCTCATTTTGGAGCAGGATTCTTTCGAGAAGTATTGATGCTTATGTACCAGACACATAATGTTGTGATGGATACTAGCGGGAGTAACAATTGGATGAATTATCAAGAGGTTGACCTAACAATAACAAAGGTGTTTGAACGGGCTTTGAAAGCTGGTGCCTCATGCAGGGTAGTCTTTGGCACTGATTCATCATTTTTCCCACGTGGCTTCAGATATAATATTCTACAGGAGCAATATAATGCAGTAAAATCACTTTTACCTCAATTTAATTATACTCAGGAAGACGTGAATTTAATTTTCAGAGATAATATCCTCCGACTTACGAATTTCAAACCAAAGAACGACTAGGATTTTACGCTTTCCTTATCTTCTTCTCAAGACCCCTTAACTTCTTGGAGTCTCCACCTTCTCTGAATTTTGCTGCTGCTTCTTGATATTTTGCTAGGGCATCTCTAGAACTTCCTTGTTTCGATAATTGGTCTCCTTGGTTCTCCAAATCTTTCCCCCACTCAATATAGGCTTCTCTTACTTTTTCTGAACAGCGAGCTCGTTTCTTGGCATCAGTGCTGAACATATAGAGTTCTCGTGCTTTTCGAAATTGCACTATTGCCCATTCGTATTCATTGACTTTCATATGATTCTCGCCTTGGTCGAAATGAAATTTCGCCATTGAATCATATCCAACATCTACTCGCTTTGTACTTTCAGCAACCCCCTTTTCATTCCTTGCTTTCTCGAAAAGCATCTTTGCTATCTCAAAGGATTCGATTGCTCTTTCATGCTCATTTTCATCTAGAAGGTGCTCACCATGTTCGATTCTTGCTTTTCCCATGGCTTCAAAGACATAATCTGGGTACTCAAAATCATCTGAGGAAAGTGCAACACCACAATTTGGACATGCAGGAGTTTCCAACTCTTGGAGCGGCCCTTTCAACCCTACCTTTGATGGTTTTCCGACAACAACATCAATGAATGTCTTTGTTGTGGTTCCTCTACCTTCAGGAAACAAGTGTTCAACAGCCTGCTTAGTTTCTTCTCGTATCTCTTTTGGAGCTCCTTCAGGGAATAGATGTTCGAGAGCTTCTTCCGTGGTTACTGGTATTTCCTCATCATAGACTCTTGGAGGTTCTATCTCTTTGAATGGCATTCCCACTTTGATATCTTCAACGCCTTCTTCCCATGAGAGATCCGTGCTTTTACCCTCAGGTATTGCTGGTTCTTCTACTGGACTATCAGTCATGGTTTCTGAGCTTTCCTCAATCGAAGATTCTTCGATAAATGGGATGTCTTCTTCGATTGGTTTTTCCTCTGCGCTTTGCATGCTTGATTCTTCCCAACTTAGATCTTCATCCACAGGAGGTAATACCTCCGGTTCAATTAAAGAAGGTACTTCAGGTGGTAATTCATCAAGTGCAGAATCCTCCAAACTAGCCAGTTCTTCAGCTTCATCCAAGATTTCAGATTCCTCAAGTGATGGTTCCGGGGGCGCTGATGGCAAATCCTCAGGTACCTTGTTTCCGCAACCTATACAAAATGTCGACCCTCTTCTAATGCGTTTTTCACATGTTGGACAAATTACTTGATCTTGCATCTTCGACATTTCCATAGTTAGACAGTAGTATGTAACTACAGGTTAGAAACTTGAGTGTTCACATAAGAACTGTTTTCGTACAAAATCACTGAATGCGGCTATTCATCATTATGGGGTATATAAGTAGAAATACGCTATCCAAGCAATTATAATCCCAAGCATAACACCGGTGACTGATTGTACAAGAGTATGCTGTTCAAGTGTTACTCTAGAGTAAATAACAATAATCCAGATTACAGCAACTAATAAGGCAAATGGGCCATAGACATAGATTAAAGCTGCGCCTGGTCCTCCAACTCCCGCTCCATGAACTGATATTTTCGATTTTAAGCTGACCAGCATTACTCCTAAAGTCACAGAAAAATAAGATGCAGCTAGTGAGCTCATTATTTGACAACCTAGATAGCTATACAAAAGGAAAGCAATAACATAGCACATTATCGAGATCAAAAAGAACTTCGTTCTGCTCTCTCTCTCAGAGACATCCAAGTCCACGTTCCCTTTCCAAGCCTCATAAACAATAGGCAAAATGGGAAGAATAACCATCACGATAATGCAAATCATGATTGAAGATATTGGATCTAGAATTGATCCAAGACCAATTGGTGATGTCACAGAAAAAATGATTCCCACATAGAGATTGATGAGTGGCGCTGGAGTGAGCCTTGAAATTAAACGGGAAAATGTCACCCGCCTTCCTTTCAATTCCAGAAGCTCATCGTGATACTTCAATAGATTCACCAAGTATCCTTCGATAATTCATACCCAATCTTCAATCTTTTCTCTAAAACTATGGGAGGATTATGCTTGGTAATGTATATCGCTTCAGTAGTTATATGACAACAAGCTTTTTCTTTATCCATTTAACACCTTTCAGATACCAGAACACCCAGAAACTGCCATGGATGTGTACAAAAACATGCCCGCGATGCCGAAGCGTGAGATATTCGAGAGGATTATCCAAAATATAACGAGCAAATTTCCCGATGTCTATGCAGCTCTCTTCATCAGTCCTGAAGGTTTTCCCATTAATACTTGGGGTGTAACATTGGAAAGGGCTGAAGAAATCTCTGCTCTTCTAAGTGCATTAATTGGCAAAACTTGGGAGATAGTAAGGGGTGTCAAAGAAGGCGGCGAGTTAGCATTCATTCAGATTCAAACAAACATGGGTGGAATCAGAATCGCTCCTCAAGAGGAATTCATTCTAGTTACATTGACTCGTGGATAAACCTGCATTTGACAGTATCTTAATTACATTCAAAGAACAGCAGTCCAAGTATAATATAGGCATAAAGAGTCAACTTCTTTAGAGGAATTATAGTCATATCACTCGGTGTGTTCACTAGTGCTATTTTTATACTCAGTGAATCGACACTATCATGTTTAGATACTCAACAAAGTCTGAGGATAGAAGTTGGGTGATATAGGGAGGTCTTCTATTTGTCACCAAAGAAGGCAGCAGATGAAGAATACGACGAAGAGGAAATGGACTATGAGGAATTTGAAGGAACCAATGAAGAAACTCTTGAGTCAGGAGGCGATGACTCTAGTGTTTCTGGGATTGAGGTAACTGATCTTCCCGGTGTAGGTCCAGCTATTGGAAAACGTTTAGCTGAATCTGGCTACAAGAATGTTGAAGCTATTGCGGTTGCATCACCCGGTGAACTTGCTGCTGCAGGATCAATTGGTGAAACCACAGCTACTAAAATCATCAAAGCAGCCCGTGAGATGCTAGATATTGGTTTTGAAACAGCTGATCTTCTTCTTGAGAGACGAAGGACCGCTGGCAGAATTACTACTGGATCAAAAGCTCTTGACGAGCTGTTTGGTGGTGGAATTGAAACTCAATCAATCACTGAGATGTATGGCTCTTTCAGATCTGGGAAGACACAAATGGCGCATCAATTAGCTGTAAATGTTCAACTTCCTTCTGACCAAGGCGGTCTGAGTGCGAAAGCAATCTATGTTGACACTGAAGGTACTTTTCGACCAGAACGCTTAGTTGACATGGCAGAAGCATATGGTCTGGATAGTGCGAAAGTTCTCAAGAATGTCGTATGGGCTCGTGCCTATAATTCAGACCATCAAATTCTATTATGCGATCAAGCTATGGAGATGGCGACTGAGCATAACGCAAAACTGCTAGTTATAGACTCAGTAACAAGTCATTTTAGAGCAGAATATACTGGTAGGGGAACTCTAGCGGCAAGGCAGCAGAAACTCAACAAGCATTTGCATCATCTTCAGAGAGGTGCAGAGATTAACAACATGGCAATTTACATCACAAACCAAGTGATGTCTCGTCCTGATGCTTTCTTTGGCGATCCAACAGCACCAGTGGGAGGACATGTATTAGCACACGTACCACAGACTCGCTGTTATCTTAGAAAGTCAAAGGGAGAACGGAGAATATGTCGTCTTGTGGACTCTCCCAATCTTCCTGAAGGCGAAGCTGTATTTACTGTTTTGAAAGAAGGCATTCGCGACGTCTAGTTCTTAGAAGAAGTTGATGGTTTCATAGAAACCATCTCTTCTAGTCTATTCAAAGTTGGCTGATTCAATAATATCCAGAACTGACTTTTCCCAACTATCAAGTTTATCTGGGCTATTTGGATAATTGCTATAGAGTTTACTCAATTTCTTCATAAGCCCAGCAGCTTTCTGCAATTTCATTAAGAGCGAAATCCTTCCTGCACCTCTCTTCACTCTTTTCAGTTTATCTACTGTACTGAGCGAGAGACCATCACCGCGATTTGCAGCCATTAAATCCTCTGCCTCGAGGAGTCTTCGTTCAAAACCAAAGTTCATGTCATCATCGGAAACAGCTTGCAAAAATCTTCGGAATATCTCCAGAGAGGCTAGTCTCTGACCAAAGAATGGAAAATATCGAGTGTTGTAAGACCATAAACCATTTGCTGAGATGTCTCGCATTGCTATTGCGCCTCTTACAACTTCCCCTAGTATTACTCCTGCTCTCATACCTGCTCCTATACCGCCTCCATGTATTGGATTAACTTGGAGAGCTGAGTCTCCAACAAAAGCGATACCATCACCAACCAGACTTTTCAGAGGTCTGCGTACTGGTACTGCACCTCCTTTTCCCTCTATTAACTTTGCACCAAAAAGCAGTGGATATTGTTCTTTGAATCTTTTAAAATACGATTTAGGTGATCCGCGTCCCTCGCCACCAGTTATTCCAACACCTGCATTGATCTCTTGGACACCCTTTGGGAATATCCACGCATATCCCTTTGGTGCAATCTCTCCTCCTAGAAAGACACGTGCAACTTCTGGCTCAGCTAATGGCATCTTTAAGGATAGAATCTCCCTATAACATAGCGCGATGTCTTCTTTGGCTATGTTTTTTTCAATCAATGGGTTCTCTAGTTTATTTCTAATTACTGCTGCAAAACCACTAGCATCCACAACAACCTTACTCTTTACTATTTCAATGTCTTTGGACATGAGATCCTTATACTCAATACCTGTGACCTGATCTCCAATCATCATTGGTCCACCAACATGAACATTAGGAATAAAGTGTGCTCCTGCACTAATCGCTTCTCGTAGCAGTCGTTGTCCAAAACTGAGTCTGTTCACTGTCCATCCATCAAACTCTGCCCACCCTCTGATTTTCAACTCATTCTTCATGTTGGGTGGATAGACATCTGCCCCTCCAATTACAGAGGATATTTCATCACCCTCTGGATAGTCAATTCCTGTTGCTTCGAAATGTGCCTTGCTAACCTCATCCCCACATACTTTCTGACCAATTTCTTCCATTGGTTTTCTGTCTAAAAGAAGTGTTTTCAATCCTAGTTCTGCGCACCTTCTAGCTGTCACGCATCCTGCGGATCCTGCTCCAACAATTACAACATCAGGCTTCTTCAAAGTCTATCGATATGAAAAAAGCACTCTGGAATTTAAATGCCTGCATGATTACCCATGTTCAGAGCCAAACAGAACGGTTATTTGCTTAGAGGGCAGGACCGGATTATGAACTCCTCACAGAGTTTGATTGTTGTCGGACTTCAATGGGGTGACGAAGGTAAAGGAAAGATTGTTGATGTTCTTTCCGAGAAATTCGATATAGTAGTTAGGTTCCAAGGTGGTAGTAATGCCGGACACACTGTGATTATTGGTGATAAAACATACAAATTCAGAATTATGCCCACAGGTGTGGTAAGGGGCAAGAAAGTTGTAATTGGAAATGGTGTTGTCGTTGATCCTGTTGTCCTTTTAGAAGAAATTGAAGCTTTAAAGTCAGCTGGCATAGATATTGATTTGCTAATTAGCGACCGTGCACATCTAATCACTCCATATCAGATTCAACTTGATGATCTCATGGAAACTGCAAAAGGTAACCAAAAATTGGGTACTACAAAAAGAGGCATCGGTCCCACCTATTCAGACAAGGTATCCCGTGTAGGTGTGAGATTTTGTGACTTTGTTCATCATAAATCAAAGCAATGGTTAACTCTTGAAAGTTCATCAAAATCTCAAATTGAGAAGATTCATGGAATTAAAGTTGAAAACTCTGATGCAACCTTATTTGATTCCTTCTCTTCCAACGTGAGGAAATTACTCCCTTATGTTGGTGATTGCGGGGAATATCTTGAGTCTAAATTCAATACTGGCAGTCGCGTTCTCTTTGAAGGTGCACAAGGAGCACTCCTAGATATTGACCATGGAACCTATCCTTTTGTTACCAGCTCGAACTGCGTTTCTGCTGCAGCTTCAACTGGAACTGGAGTTTCCTTCAATAGACTAAACTCTGTTCTAGGCATCTGTAAAGCTTACATGACACGGGTTGGCACAGGACCATTTCCAACAGAACTTAATGACGAGGTTGGAAAAAGGATGCAAAATCAGGGTAGGGAGTTTGGTACCGTGACTGGTCGTCCACGAAGATGTGGTTGGCTCGACCTTGTTGCATTAAAATATGCAATTCGGCTTAATGGTTGCAGGTATCTTGCCATTACAAAAGTAGATGTTCTTTCAGGAATTAATCCTCTGAAGGTTTGCGTAGAATATGATATCGATGGAATAGAAACAAGATCCTACCCTGCTAGTGCAGAGTTGCTTTCAGATGCTACTCCCGTCTATGATAAACTCGAAGGTTGGTCTGAAATAAATATGATTTCTCCAAAATCTAAGGGCTTTAGCAATCTCCCTCATCAACTGCGTAATTATCTGAATTTCATAGAAGAAATAACTGGTTCACAAATAGCCATGGTATCTGTTGGACCTGACAGAGCTGACACTTTGTTAGTCCCTGATGTCCAAATATAATGACTAAACATGTTTTAGCTCTATCATTACGATGGAACCGATGATGACTGCTGCTATTATCAACAAAAGTGGTGGTGCATAGTTTAGAAAAATCCCAAAATATTGCACAATCCGTGCAGGGTCTAATGCTATAATAGTCAGATGTCCCCAAACTAGTAGAAAACCATAGATTGCAAAAATCGGATAGAGCACAGGTCCTCCAGTTATTACAAGTAAAAGAATAATCACAGCTAGTCGACTCTTAGTCGGATCGAATAATGGCACCTTGATTGTTTCTTGATCACTGACCTCAAAGTAATATGCTATGAGAAAGGTTGGTATTCGCATTCGAATGAATTCAAGAATTTGAATACCTTGTTGAATTGAGAGAAGGACAAATGTGTGGCAGAGCATGTAACTGAGAATCATTGCATTTAGAATAGGTAATGAGGATGTAAAGAGTTGAAGACTCTCGATAATTCCAACTAGAACTGAGAAGTTAACCAAGAATAGGAACAGATGAGTAACTCCACCTCTTAAGTACTGAAGTTTCTTTACCATTCATATCCATCCTAGTAGTCCTCTCAGACACCTAGCTTGAATGGTTTTGGTGGTCGAGTTCCTGTTATTTGATCAAGCTGACCTAGCTCAGCTTGTTTGGCTATTGCCATTTTGACCAGATCAGTAAAGAGCAGGTTGATATTTTCGCCTGTCTTAGCTGAGGTTTCATAGTGTAGGACATCCAACCAATTGGTGACCATCTTGCCGGCTTCTGGAGGGACAAGTCTGTCCTCACGGTCAATCTTGTTGGCTACGACCGCAACTACAGCATTTGGGCACACAGTGATAAACTTGGTGAACCACTCACCAATGTCCAAAAAAGTCTGAGGACGAGTGACATCGTAAACAATTATTGCCATAGATGCGCCTGCCATATATCTACGTCTCAGTTCATTATAGGTTGGTTGGCCAGCAAGATCCCAAAGAACAACACGAGCTGTAATAGAACTTCCACTTGGTGATATCGTGTTAACCGTCTTCAAGGCAAATGTTGTGCCAATGGTAGCGATATAGCGCTCGCTAAAACTATCCTCTGTATATCGTTTTATGCAGCTAGTCTTGCCCACTGCTCCATTTCCCAAGGCAACCATTTTGAGCATGTGACTAGCGTCTTCCATTGACATGACGCAGCGTCCTAATGTTCACTACCGTGTATTTTTGGAGTTGTTTGGTTAATAATAGTTCTGAGTATATCCCTGTAATATCATACGTTTTGCATAGAAAGATATATTGTAATTATGGATTCATCATAGTAAGGATTATACTTGACATTTTCCATATTCGGATGTAATTTCGACTGGTGGTGACTACCTTGGCAGAGCAATTTCTTAGCCGTTTGACAAAGATAGAAGAAAGCATAAACCAACTAGGTGAAACCCTAAAACGAATGATTACAATTCTGAGCACGGTCACTGAGATAAAATCTGAAGTACGCGTTGCTAAAGAAGAGATTTTGGCTGCTCTGGGAAGTCAAGCCAAAGCTGCTCATCCACCAGATAATCAGGAAGATTTGGCGAATATGGTTGTTCAGGAAGTAGGAGCCATCCGTGTATTCGTTCAACAATCGATGGAAGACCTCAGGAATGAGATGATTGACATCATTGAGAGTCTTCCTACTCCGGAACCAATACCTGTATCTACTCCTGCTGCACCTCCACCGGTCACACCAACTCCAACGCCTACCCCAGCTCCTACCCCCTCGGCTGAACCAGCTCCCACACCCTCCGTTGCTCCATCATCAATTCCAGCTGACCGAGGGATGGAGATTGCAGGTCAACTTAACAGAATCGTAAAATCTCTGAAGATGGGCTGTATAGCAGGAGATGTCTTGGATACGATGGCTGAAGTAAAAGCAGCTATTTCAAAGATTGTACCGAGCGATCCGATTATGGTTCATATCGACAGATGGGCTGGTGTGGTGGGTGGATATCAGAAACGCAAAGAACTCCAAGCTCGTGATATTTTAAAATTGAAGAAAGAAATCAAGGCTGAAATTCCAAAATACAAACCCGCTTAGTCTTCAATTATTGGTGCTCCATCCGCAATGAGCTTCATGGTCGCAAGAACTCTGATTATGTCCGTAGTAGCTACAAGTCCAATAATATCATTTCCTTCAATGACTGGAATGTGACGCTTTCCTGTCTGATTCATTAGAGATATAGCTTGTCCAAGATCCGCATCTGGTCCTATGGTAACCACAGGTGTTGTCATGATATCTTCTAAGCAGAGAGTTTGGAATGACTCTTCTGAAAGAAGTTGAGCACCTATGATCTCTCGAAGAGTGACCATACCTGCAAGAACGTCTGCTTTTGTGACTAAGAGACTCCCAACATCTTCAACAGCCATTAGTCTAGCTGCGTCTACAACAGGAGTATCAGATTCGGCAGTGATTATAATCGAAGTCATGAAGTCCCTTACTTTCACGTTTTGTTTCACCTCAACTGGAAGAAGCTACATCAGAGGACTTTTACTCTCCGAAAGAGCTTTTTCCAGAACAACCTCAGCGATACGAGTAAACACATTGTTGACCTCATCACCAGTTTTCGCTGAAGTTTCAAAATACTCTGCTTGGAACCAGTCGCGCAGCATTAATCCAGGCTCTTGAGGAACCATTCTAATGTCTGCAAGGTCTATTTTATTGGCGCTGATGATGACCGGTGACGCAGGACAGACCTCTTTGAATGATTCAAACCAATTGTTCATAGCCATGAATGTTTCAGGACGTGTGACATCATAGACAATAATCGCACCTGAAGCGCCTTTCATGAATTGTCTTCTTAGTTCCCTATATGTGGATTGACCCCCCATGTCCCAAACGTTTAGGCGAACTTTCCGAACACTGCCCTCAGTGTCAGTCACATCAATGTCTTTAGTTGCGAAGGTCGTTCCAATAGTTTGTTTGTATTCTTCATCAAAGACATTCTCGGTATATCGCCTTACAAGCGATGTCTTACCTACGGCTGCCTCTCCTAGTAAGACTACTCGAAACTTGTATCCTTCGAACCCATCTGATGTGTCTGTATCAGACATGGTTTCTGAAGTTTCGTTTCTCTGAGTCATAGATTAGCAACTCCAGGTTGTCGCTCTCCGGACGTGCTTTCACACTTCACGAGACTTGTTTTATATCTTTTCTGCGGAGATTCAAAAGGATTTACTACAGCTCTTTATGTAAACCATTCAGTAATTCTATGCATAATTAACTCAAAAGCTATGACTGGATATCCAATTCCGAAATTTGAGAGTATCATCGGAGAAATCTCACCAAAGGAGCCGCATACTTCACCATCAATCTTTATGCACGCAGATCTACCTTCGATAAAGTCTGAGCTATCCTCTGATTCAAATGTGAAACGTTCATCCAATCCAAGATTTCTCAAAAGAAATCCTATCTCGGTCATGAGATTGGTAATATTCACTTTAACATCTGTAACCAAACCGCATACCGACGTAACTTGGTCTACACATGTTTCCTGTGTATCATCAGGAATTGCTACATCTCCCACTTCATAGATTTTTTGGGGATAGTCTGTATGTTGGTTCTGCGAAGCGAATTCAAGAACAACAGGCAAGAGTGAGTTACGCAAGACGGAGTAGTTGCGACTCTTTGGATTTCCTGTAGTTACCAAAGGTCTTTTGCGTAACATTTTATCATTGAGCAATTCCGGAGAACTCATGATATAGTTCATGATCTCCTGATAACCCATTCCAACCATGAGGTCTCGAACCTTGTTCTTGATTCGAGTCACGTGATTAAGCTTGCCCGTCGTCATTGTTTGGGGCATTCTAGGTTCAAGTCTGTCGAAACCATAGCCAATAGCTACATCCTCTATTATATCAACGGGATGAAGAATGTCCATTCTGAATTTGGGAATCATAACTTGAACTTGATCAGTTTGTGTCAATTTGGCTCCATAGCCCATTCTTTCAAGAGCTTGGACAATCTGTTTTTCCGTCATATTTAGTCCAATTAGTGAATTGATATCATTGATAGGAATCTTCATCACTTCAGGATTGAAATTTGGAGTTTCGTCAATTGTACCATTTGGATATACCACTGTCACAGATTCGATCTTCCCTCCTCTTTCAGCAAGAGAAGCTGTAATGATATTCAACGCTTGATGTACTGTGGGAAGATGAGTACCAGTGACTTCCACAAAGATGTTCTTAGTTTCAGTTGTAATTCGACCAAGACTATTGCTATTGATTATTGGTGGAAGACTTAATACTTGATTATTAGAGTCAAAGAGCAACGGCCATCGTTTATGCCTCTGAATGATTGATCCAAATTCAATCCCTTTTTCATGCTCAGTCATTATAGTTGGACCATCCATCTCAACCTCATGACCCAAAGGTACGAACCTTATCTTCTCTGGTTTTTGCAATCCATAGAATACTGGAAAATTAAGATCATTATACACATAGAGACCAATGCTGGCTTTGTTTCTGTTTCTTCCATGTGTTGAAGTAAGAGCATCTTGAAGGTGCATGTATTCCTTGATTAATTCATCATCAGATGGTACTCCCCTAAGGATTGAACAACAAATGAACGGTCTGATTTTGCTTAGTCCTGGTTTGACAATGACCTGTCTACCCGATTTCTTTACAGGGTATTTCTTCAATCCAGTTTCAATGCATAAGAATGACCTAACTGCCCGAGCAATACCCTCAGCTGATAACATGTCCTGACGGTCTGGATTCACCTCTATCTCAATGATATTTCCATCTACTTTTTCAACCTCTGCTTTCACTAAAAATAGAGTGTCTTCTAATTGTTTAAGGGTTAGTTTTTTCCCAATCAATGAAAGAAGGTCGTCAATCCTACATTCTACAATCATAGCAATCACCTACCTAACGAAATAGCTCCTCCTAAGCCAATTCAAATCTCGTGAAAAGAGATCTCTGATGTCATTGATTCCCATTGAAGCCATATAGAGTCGTCCAGCTCCAATCCCCCATGCAAGTACTGGATCCCTAATTCCAAGAGGCTGTGTAACCTCAGGCCTAAAAATTCCTGAGCCTCCTAACTCTATCCATCCTATCTCTTTGTGTTTTCCGAAGGTTTCTACACTTGGCTCTGTGAATGGGAACTGACCTGGTTTAAACTTTAACTTTTCAATACCCACTCCCTTACATATCGAGGTCAGATATCCCAAAAGATCTCTTAGTGCAAGTCCTTTATCCATGATAATACCTTCACACTGGTCAAACTCCTGTGCATGAGTTGCACTGAGAGTTTCAGATCTGAAGTTGCGATCAATGATGAACATTTTCTGGGGACTCTCGCGATGTTCATAGAGATACCGCATTGATACAGGTGTTGTGTGCGGTCGTAGACAAAGGCGTGTTGCTACTTCTTTACTATAAGGCCAATCCCATCCCTTTGATCCAGTGTTTCCTCCATTCTCATGTACTGCCTTAACTTCTCTATAGTATTTCTTGTCGAGAATGTGTCCATGGTCATACGGATCAGATATACGGAATTGATCTTGAACCTCTCTTGCAACATGATCTTGAGGAACAAAGAGTGTGTCGTGAGCCCAGAATTCAGTTTCCACATATGGTCCATACCATTCAGTGAAACCCAAACCAACCATAATCTCTCTCAACCAATCATTGAACTCCGCATATGGGTGCTTTTTCCCATAATTACCATAGGCTGGTTTGATGTCAACATTATACGGTCTAAATGATACATTTCTCCATGCATCACTGGCAAGTAACTCGGGAGTGAGGTTTCCAATACCTTTCACTCCCACTTCGATTAACTGCTCAATCTCCCTGATCTCTGCCTGCACAATTTCAGCTTCGAATTTCTTAGTGACAATCTCATAGACTAGTTTCCTTTCCAAGGCTTGTTTCAAAGATTCTGCATATTTCTCTGAAAGTGTTCCTTTTCCAGTGGAGAGATCCTCCAACAAATCAGAAACATCCCATTGGTCTAGTTCCACTAAACATTGCAGGACCGTAGTGCCCTCCTCTTTGGATATTTGTAGCCATTCATTTTTTCGAGCCCAATTCATTGCGATTCCTTTGGTTTCTGCATCAAGCCCTGCTTTGCCAACAGCGTCATCGAAAGAGGCTTTTCCCCCTAAACTCTTCACTGCATTAAAAAGTCGGATTTCTGGAAGTCCTATGTCAGCGTATTCAATTCCCTCGTCTGTGAGCGAATATGAAACAATCTCTCTTGCATGAATCTTTACAAGATTACGGCTAGCAAGAGAGTTGAGAATAGATATCACACGCTCCTCCCCCTGCTTTAGATTACTAGCAAGTTGTGAGGTTTGTACGCGCTGGCTAAGGTTCAAAAGCTCTCTGAGTACTTCTCTTTCTCCTTCTGTCAGCTTGTCACTCATATATCAATCAAAACTCCTACGAATACTGGGTTAAGTCTAGATGTTTCCGCCTCATTCTCACTACTAAGATACAATAAATTGCCCCTCATAGGCTGGATGTAAATTGGCGGTTATCCATCCGTCCTTCACCTGTTTTAGGCAGAAACTATGTCCTCACCTTTTTAATCTGTCGCAAAAGTGGCAGCATATGATTGAATGTTACTTTTGTGGAATCGCTATGTCGTAACGTTAAAATATACTCACTCTGGGTTCTCAATTGGTAGATTTGAACTACTTCTGATTTTGAATAATCAGCACAACCGCAGAAAAAAGGTGATGAAGAGTGTCCTTGGATCGATATAGGTTAAAGCGCAAAATTGAGAAGCTAAAAGCTTACCAAGGACGCCATAGCTCTTTCACAACAATCTATGTTCCACCTACAAAGAATCTTGTTGATGTCATTAGTTTTGTTAGAACTGAACTGGCTGGTGCAGATAATATCAAGAGTAAAGCAAATAGGAAGAATGTTTCAGACAACCTCACTGCAATTCTGAGCGAACTCACAAAGATCAGCGAAATCCCTGAGAATGGAATTGCGTTCTTTTATGGGATTCAAGAGGAAGGAGGAACGAATGAAGAGATACGCGAGATCGTAATTCCACCTTCACCCATCTCACAGTTCTTCTACCTCTGCGGTCGTGAATTCGTAACAGATGAACTCGAATCCATGACTCAACCCAAAAGTTTGGTTGTGATTGTGTTGATTGAAGGTGGTAAGGTTACCATAGGCTATCTTCGTGGAAAACACATGGAACTTGTTCGTGACGAGGATTTCTATATCATTGGCAAAACGAGAGCTGGTGGTCAAAGTGCAAAACGGTATTTGAGAATTCGTGAAGAAAAGATGATGGAGTTCTTCAAATATGTTGGCCGTATTCTGAATGAGCTTCTCGTTGATAATCTGGATAATGTTGATGCAATTGTGTTGGGTGGTAACACCATTCGGTGTCAAGAGTTTTTAGAAAAAGGTGATTTGGACTATCGTTTAAGAGAGAAGATTGCAGAAACGATTATTCCCGTCAGTGTCATTGATGAAACAGGTCTCTATCAAGCAATGAAAGAAGCATCTCGAATTCTTCGAGAAACAGAGATCTATGCTGAACGGCAGACATGGGATAGCTTTATGGCTGATCTTATGAAGGGGCTCACTAATATAACATATGGTAAGGAGGAAGTAATGGAAGCACTTCGAAGCGGTCGTGTAGAAACTATCATGGTTTCAGAGGATCTTGCAGAACAGATGGATGAATTATATGAAGAAACTTCAACTTATGGGACCCAACTTCTAGTTTTTTCAAATCAGACAGAATCCGGAGCGCAGCTAAAAGCGTTTGGTGGGATGGCTGCAAGGTTACGTTGGTAATCTATCCTTTTGGTGGACTAGGCATACCTCTCAGTGTTTCGATATCTTCAATCCACTTAGCTAATTCAATACTTATACCATTGATATACTCTAGAAGTGCTTGCTGATACTTTCGTAAATGCTGCTGTTCGAGCTTCTGTGATTTCGATAAGAAGTCTTTCGAACGTCTTGGAAAACCAATCGACCATTGTTGAAGATTGAGTTCAGCCTTTCTATCCTCAAGTATCTTCTTGGCTATCCTGATTGTTCGCCGCTTGGAAATAAGGTCTTCAAGTAATTTCTGTAGAGTTATTGTTGCTGCAACAAGTTCCTTTGCATCTAGCTTTGTGTCTTGATCACGACTTGTATAATATACACGTTTGAGGTCTCTTTTAGCAGTCATCACATGAGTTAGGAGTCTTGTCAATGAATGAACCATGGCACCTTTTTGTTGATTCTGTAACGTAAAAAGGTCTGTGTTGTTGTATTCCTTCGCACAACGGATTTTATGTAAGAGAATAGTTGCATCGATCACTGCTATATGGACAGACTCTGCAGCGGTTTGCCTCATTAGTTGGCTTTGGCTTTCTTCCATTATACCATACTTCATCCAATCTCTGCAATTTTTTAAGCACCCTGTTTGGTTTGAATTTAATCACGAATGTTTTTCCATCACTACATCGCCAACACAGATTTGTTAATCTTTTAGCCAGACATCTCTTAGCTTTTTCTTGAAGACAATATATTATTACAAGTCTTGTTGATGAGCATGATACACCACCCTCAAGGAGGGCAAGTGCATATAATCCTGCTTGAAACACATCTTCTGATCTTGCTTCTCGAGGAAGATATGTCATAGGAAATTTGCGTTCTATAATGCAGTCCAAAATTGGTGCTTCCTCCAAATGGAGAACTCCTCCATCGAGTCTGCCCATGTATCTGTGTCCCAAGGATTTTACAACTTCTTCAGAGAAGTAGTAATACTGATTGGTAACACCCCGAATTGGTTTCATCCTAAGAAAATCTGATAGACTCCATTGAGCTGGAAGTGCTCTTTCTATTTTCCTTCTAGTGCTTGAAAATCCAATGCTTGGATATGATGCAAGAAAAAGAAAAACTCCAATGAAAATGACAATCATCATTATCAAAGTAACTAAATCTCTCATATAATCACCAGAAGATCCACAAGAACCCCATAATCGAGGTCAGAATGATTATCAGCAGGGGCAAGAGCTTTCTCTCCGACCTCTCTCTATTTTCTCCCTTTGACTTCATGTTAATGTACTGGTGTAATTCATTTCCAGTAATGCTTGCCAAAGAATGGATGTCTCCAAACTGTTGCTTAAGATGCAGTCGATATTCACACTGATACTGTGTTCTCAAGTCTGATACATCTCGCATCTTGTAAAAAGGTCCTTTTTCAGCATCTGTCAACCTCAAGGTTGGTCGTAGTAATGTTTTAGATAATCCTACAAAAGGACCACACCTCTGACCAAACAGTAGAGATTCACTTATATTCGAGTTTGAGGAGTTACATCAACAGGATTTCGCTACGGAGACAAATGCTGATGTCAGACGAAACCTATGAAGGTGCTACTGCCGGAAAAGTACTAGTTTTTGATGAAAGTGAGACTGTAAAATTTCCAACAGCTTTTAAGAACGCTATGGGGACTGGTCAAGGTCTAATGGTGCTTGTACACAAAGACAGGCTCATTAAGATATTTCCTCTTGAGAGTGATGAAGTGTTATTTCTCAGTCTTGAGATTGGTAAATTAACCAACGACTTCTTGACTAAACTCTCTCAAATTTTCAAGAGGGCAGGTCTCGTTGATCTATTGTTCTCAACGGGAGTATGTCTCCGAGGAACAAGATGTTTCTATGAATGCTACTTCAATCCTGGACAACTCAGTTCAGATATTTCAGAACTAGAAAACTCTCTCAAAGTTCTGGATGGAGTTCAAAGAGTCGTAATTGATCAAGTTTCAGTCTAATTTGGGTTTCAATTTCCTCACGCAGCAGCATTGGTGCATTTGACATGCAGGATATTGTCCAATTTATCATGGAGATGATTAGTCAAGGGTACCTAGGACTTTTCATCATCTGCTTTGCAATTAACATGATTCCTTTCCTGAGTCCTAGTAATATGGTCCTTGCGGGAGCTGCTGTATTGACCTTGTCTATTCTGACACCTATGGGACTAGTAGAAGCAGTCATCATAGGGATTATCGTTGCTATTACGGCCACACTGGCAAAACTAATCCATTTCTATGTTGTCCGGGGATCAAGAGCTATTCTCTCTGAAGAGCGCTTAAGGTCTCTTGACTCAGAAAAG
>LRSL01000093.1 GCA_001563335.1 Candidatus Thorarchaeota archaeon SMTZ1-45
TCAAAAACACTCATCCATGATGGTGCTAGATACGAAGGAGCAATTGGTTTTAGTGGGTTTGGATCCAATGTTCCCAGATATGGTGCAAATGTGGCCATACCAAAGAAGAAAAGCATGATAATCAGTCCAACGATTCCAATTTTGTGCTTTCGATATTCGCGCAAGAAACCGGTTAAATTGATGTACCAGTTGCTGTCTTTCCAACCTTTTTGTGACCTCGACAAGTTAAATCCTCCAATGGATACGTAATACATTCAATTCTGAGATAATGCAATCTTCAGAATTTGAAGTGAATATGCAAATGCATTGTCTAATAAACCAGAAACCTTGAAGTTGCCCTAAAAAAGGAATTGGTTCGGGTAGCACAATTAGTTCGGGTATGTCAAAATTCCAACTAATCGCCATCTATCGTTTCTTCAAAAGGGTCCTCGATCAAATCATCATCATCTTCTGTGGGAAGTCCCTTCAACTCTCGGTCTTTAATCATCTGTTTGGTCCTTCTATGAGCAACCCAAAGATCCGCAAAGACCATTCCAACCAGAAAGACTGTCAAGACACCTGTCAAAGCAAGAATGGCACCAATGAACCTTAGAGGTAATAAGCCAAAAACCCACCATTCAACTAACATCAGATATCCAAGTACAATTAGAATGATTGGAATTAGTAGAATCCTTTTTCGGGGTTCAGTTCTTGTCTTTGGAAAGGATCTTAACTCACGCATTGAAATCAACAAAACCAATTTGAAATCTAATGCCTTTTACTTTTTCCAATCTGGCGAGGGGGGGTTACTTTGAACAATTCACTATCGTGATTGAAAATCATTGTTTCATCGTCTGCTTAATGTCTTTGAAAGCAACATATTTAAGCCAACCATTGGGCAACGATACCCCAATAGGGTGAGGTGATTCCACACCCAGAGCCAGAAATGGCTCGATGGAGTGTACAAATATGACCCTGCTTGATATTAGGAATCTGAGAATGTACTATAAGACTCAGAAAGGCTTAGTGAAAGCGGTCGATGATGTGTCTCTTACACTTGAACCAGGAGAATCAATAGGTCTTGCAGGTGAGTCTGGTTGTGGGAAAAGCAGTCTTGCCTACTCGATTATGCAGCTTCTTCCACCTGCAGCAAATATCCTTGGCGGCAATGTATTCTTCAAGGGTGATGACCTGATTCGTAAGACTGCCAAGGAGATGCGAGATATCCGTTGGAAGAACGTAGCAATAGTCTTCCAAGGTGCTATGAACGCTTTGAATCCTGTATTTGAGATAGGAGAACAGATTGCTGAGGCAATCCTAATGCACGAAAACGTGACTGAGGAAGAGGCCATAGATCGTTGTGCCAAGCTTTTTGAAATGGTCGGACTTGACCCCAGTCGTATTCATAACTATCCACACGAATTCTCAGGTGGAATGCGTCAGAGAGCCATGATTGCAATGGCACTCGCCTGCAATCCAGACCTAGTAATTGCAGACGAGCCAACCACAGCATTGGATGTCACAATTCAGGCTCAAATTCTCAAACTTATGCAAAGATTACAGAAAGACCTTGGTCTTTCACTCATCCTGATCACACATGACTTGAGTGTAATAGCTGAAACTTGTGACAAGACAGCTATAATGTACGCGGGCAAAATAGCAGAGCTCGCAGATGTGGTGTCAGTCTTTAAAGATCCAGTCCATCCTTATGCTACAGGTTTGGTAGGAGCAATTCCAAGCATGGTAAAAGCTGAGCAGAAAAAACTTACATCAATTCCGGGTTCACCACCTGATCTTATTGATCCTCCTTCAGGCTGTCGTTTCCATCCAAGGTGTCCATACGCACAGGACATATGTTCGAAGGAAGACCCACCTTTCGATGAGATCGAACCTGATAGGTTTGTAGCTTGTCATTTTGCAGAACAACTCAAGGGAGAGCTAGAGATAGATTTAGGTGATTAATAATGACAGTTGACAAATCGAGAGTATTAACTGGTTCCATAGAAGTGAAAGATGGTGAAACTCTTATTGCTGTGAGGAACATGCGTAAATGGTTCCCAGTTAATACAGGATTTCTTTCTTCTATGCTTTATAAACAGGAGTTGTTTGTGAAAGCTGTTGATGGTCTTACATTCGATATTATCAAGGGAGAAGTACTTGTACTTGCAGGAGAGAGCGGATGCGGCAAAACAACAACAGGGCGGTGTATCCTCTATCTAGAAGTACCAACAGATGGTGATGTTGTTTATGCGGGTCAAAACTTAGCCACATTGGACCGCAATGAAATCAAAGAACTACGAAAGAGGATGCAAATCACATTCCAAGATCCATATGAATCCCTCAATCCCAAGCAGAGTATCTTCAGCATAGTAGAAGAACCCCTATTGGTTCATAAGATTCCACTTACACCCAGCCAGAGACGTTTGAGGGTCCTAGAAGCACTAGAAAGTGTAGCACTTACTCCAGCCGAAGATTATATAGACAGATATCCACACGAACTTTCTGGTGGACAGAGACAGAGAATTTCAGTTGCAAGAGCTCTTATTCTACACCCTGAATTCATGGTGGCTGATGAACCAGTATCAATGTTGGATGTGTCAATCCGTGCCGAGATTCTGAACTTGCTACTCACTTTGAGAGAAGAACTTGGTCTTACCTACTTGTTCATTACACATGACTTAGCAGTTGCAACATATATTGCAGACAGGATTGGAATTATGTACCTGGGAAAAATCATGGAAATTGGTCCTGCTCATGATGTTGCATTCAGTCCAATGCACCCATACACTCGAGCGCTCATTTCAGCTGTTCCATCCGGAGACCCAACTGTAAAAAGAAGAGTTGAGTCATTGAAGGGAGAACCTCCAAGCCCAATCAATGTTCCATCAGGTTGCCGCTTCCATCCACGATGTCCCTACGCACAGGAAATATGTGTGCGAGAGGTCCCTGAAGACCGAGATATGGGCAATGGACATTTTGTGGCATGCCACTTTGCTGGCGAGTTGCCTGAAGTTCAGCTGTGATCTTTATGATGATGATTCATGGGTGTTTATTAGCTCACCTGTATTCATTTCTCATATTTGTACACCTTGAGGTGAAACCTTGACTGAGAATGAAGACAGACCAAGAATTCTTCGAGCAATCAGGAAATGCTTGGGTGAAGCTGATAAGTGCTTCAATGATGCTCAGGATAGTCTCGATGAGGTGTTTAAGGGGTCAATGGGGGTTGGTATGACTCCGCTTATTGGAGGTTATGCAATTAAGGACCCGAAGAATCAGTTCAGACAAGCATTGATCAAAGTTGATTCTGCCGATAAGGCATTACTACCTCTTTTAAAAAGGGTCAAGGATGGTAGAGTGAATGAGTCACACTTCAAATCACAACGGGCTATGATTCTCTTGGGTGATCTTATGGGTATGGATTACAATATTCTCATTCAAAAACTGAACGAACAAAGAGGGCGTGAATCAACATGGTATCGTTTGAAGGAGTTACGAGAGAAAATTGCTGAGTTGTTGGAGCTCATAGCTGATGAGTAGTATTCCGTAGAACTAGCAAAGATAATAACGATTCAATCGCATTTCTTTGTACTGGGCAAACACCATAGAGTGGTTCCGGCATATGAGTAACTCAGAGAATCAAAGTAATTTCCTCAAAGATCTTGAGCATACAGAGATTGTTTTACAGGATTTACTTGCGACTCTCTCGAGTCTGAATTCAGCACTGAAACCTATTGAAAGCAGAATGAAGCTAAGTGATTTTGCCTCGAGTGGAGAATATGTTCAAGGATCTTCAAAAGGTATTGTCTGTGTGCTTTCAGGTTTAATAAGAGGTGATCCACTAGAAAAAATACTAACAGAGAAAGGAAGAGGAAAAGATATTCCTACACTCATCAAAGCAGGAGATCGTAGTGAATCACAAGCGACTGTTGAAAGTATAGTGAACATATTACATGCTGAGGACAAAAAAAGAAGTTTGGAGTATATTATCAATCTAAGATGGGCAGAGTTTCCCTCATTATTAGAGGACGGGATGGTTGTCATAAGAGGAACGAGGTATGTGGGAGGTAGCCCTCTGAGATTAACAAAACTGGAGGCGAATTTGGGAAAACTAGGTCTTAGGGTACTCAAAGATAGTGGTGAGTTTGGTGGAGGTCCATTATCCTATAGAATTGCAAAATCATTCATTAATAGACACAACCTGCTAATTGCAGAACTAACGCTCTCTCGTCAGGTTATTGAGAGTGATAATGTAGTAATCAAGATACTGAACATGCTTGCCGCTTTCTAGGTGCATGAACATGGGTTCAACAGCTGAAAACTCGGAGATGCAACTTCCATTCCCTCATGGAATAGAAGTTGAACTCCAAGTAATTCGGAGGGACGGCACCTGGATTCGTGGAGAAGAAATTCTTCAAGTTTTTGACGAGATTGTTTCTAGCGCTAAGGGTCTGTTGGAAAAGAAGATTCGCTCATCAGTTCTAGAATCTGTTAAGAGAAAGTACAAACAATCAGCTCAGACTGAAGAAGGAGAGAGAGGTTCGAGGATTGTAGCATTATACGAAGACCCAAATGGAGAAATTAAGGAGTATACTCTTTTGGGGCATGATCCTAATGTGACTAGTCTGACATGGATTCTTGAAGTTGCCACTCCACCATGTACAACACTTGAGGAGCTTGCATGGTGGATTCAAACTCTCATTGCTATATCGCAGGATGCACTTCCTGTAGATTCCAATGCTATCTTAATTTCAACAGGATTGAACCCAACTCAGGAGTACCTGAGAAATTTATCTTTTGGAGAGCATCATCATATACTTAGTTCAAGTACAGATGAGAAGACAAAGATTGCAGTCTATAATATGATACGGAATTTCCTCCCTCATCTTATTGCCCTTTCAGTCAACTCACCATTTGAAAGTAAAAAACCGAGTGATGAAGTTTTAATTTCAGAAGATGGGAGATTGAAGGCACCTCGGTGTAAGAAATCGATTAGATTGTTCAGAAATACGACACAAATGGGTCCAACAAATGAGTTTGAATTTATTCCCTATCTTCGTGGTTCTGATAAAGAATCATTCGCTCGTCATGTAAATCGAAGCTATGCACGAATGGTCGATATGTATCCCTTCACTGATTATGGGACTATTGAAATTCGAGTGTTTGACACCCAATTGTCAATCCCGCGAAGAATGGGGCTAGCTTTGATACTTCAAGCATTAGCATTCAAAGCAAAGAAGATGGTTGAGAGGGGAGAACCAATCCCAGATGTAGGAGCTAAAGCCCTAGCAGCTAACAGAGATTCAGCGCTATCAGCGGGATTATGGGGACCTTTCCGAGCGGGAGGAGAAGGCAAAGAAACAAACTATCTCAAGATGTACAATTATCAAATCACTGATGTTGGTACTGTGAGTGGAACTAAGAAAAACAGATTCCTTGGTGATGCAGTTATTTCAATGTTGTACTTAGTCAAGGATGAACTGGAAGAGCTGAATATAATCGAGAATCCTTTCATTCAAGCCTTATTCGTTTCAGTCTTTGGAAGTGAGTATGTTGAACCTCGTACAACAAGTGCTGATTTCCAGCTTGAGGTTTATGCCAAATCAGACAACAATATGGTTGTTTTGATGAAACGGCTTTTGGAAGTCACTAGAGAATGCAGTACCAATTGGTTGTATGATCCAATTGAAGGCATACCTCATCTTCCAGCTTGGTTATGTTGGTGGAAAGGTCTTGAGCCAGAAATCATCATAGATGCTGAGAGAGTCTTTGCAGGGCAGGATGTTCATTTCAGTTTCCTATTAAAAAATACTACTGGTCGACAGTTAGATGATATTTCAATTTCATACGCAATAGAAGACTCTGAGCGTAACTCTATTGATAACAATATTCTGACAATATCTGGTATCGAGGATGGAGAAATACATGTTTCAGATGTATCATTCAAGACAAAGAAGAACATTACTGCTTACAACATAATTGCAGAAGTGGGTTTTGTTGGAAGGGTTATCACGCTCACTAATACAATCAACATGTATTGGATGAAAGCCTCAATAAAACCAGGTACAACAACACAATTTGCAGATGGTAAAGCGCCAGTCCTCTTTGAAGGACAGATAGAAACTAACTATCCAACACAAACCGAAGTGAAATGTCAGGTCAGCATTATTGCGCCAACTATTGAAAGAACCCTGTTCACTTCTGAAGAAGTATTACAGGTAGAGAGCGGTCATGCTATCAAATTTGATAATACCAAATTCCAGCCAATTCTTATTCCTTCAGATGCTGCTGATGGAGTAGAACGGTGCATATTACAGGTCCGTCTTTTCAATCAAGCTGGAACTGAAATTGCTGAAGCGATGTCCAAACCATTCTACGTGGGATTTGTAAAAAGAGGACCTCAAGTTGTATTAACAACAGAACTGAAAGACGAATATAATATCGGAGAGATGATTTCTGGCGATATCCTTGTTAGCAATCTTGGAAAGAAAATCGGAACTGACACAAGACTTTTACTAGAATTCATCAGCGATTCCGGTAGAACTTATTTAATTGAAGAATTTCTGAAGGAAGAGTTGGAAGCTGGTCCTGTTAGCTTTCTGTGGAAGATACCAATGATGTCTGTTGAGAGTTCAACAGATAGAGTTGGAATAATTAAAGCATCTCTCAAAGAAAAGGGGAAGTTAGTTGCATCAGCTGAATCAGATAGACTTAGAATTGAGCAGGTCACCACAAGAGTCAATATCGACTCTCTAAGAGTTCCTCAACGATCTCATATCGGGGGCAAGGTTTCTGGCTGGTTGAGAATCCGGAGGAATACAGAGGTTGGTGAACCTGCCATCCTAAACATATCATTTGTATACCCTGATGGTGATGAACATCGAGTTCTGACTCAACCAGTTAAACAGAGTAAGAACTTGTCAGTTGCTTTTGGGCCAGTTGTTGTTCCGGCACCTCGTGCGAGTGTTAATCATCGAAATGTTATCTTGATAGCCTCACTGAGTTATGCGGGTATTGAAGTCGATAAGAGATCTACTGAAATTGATCTTGTTGGAGGACCAAAGATGGATATCGCACAGATTGAATTTGTGGGACTTCCAGATTTCACTTCCCCTGATGAACTGATTCAGCCTACTGTAAAACTAGAAAGTAATGTTGAGAAATCCATAAGCTGCCTTCTCACTGTTGAGCTTGAGTCAATAGGGGGTAATAGAGACCTTCTAAATCAGGAACTAGATCTTGAACCCGGAAAACAAAGATTATTTCCGATTCCTGTTAGAATTCCATTAAGTGCAGAAATGAGTACTGCTCACATACGAGCAACACTCAGGTGCGGAGGAAGGTCGTATGAGAAAAAGCAGAGGTTCAAGATCAAAGCAATAGAGAGTCCATTATTCAAGATAGGATTTTCAATTCGAAATGAAGCAGGAGATGAAATACCAGGTCTAGTTGCTAGACTATCTACCATCGAAATTATAGCTACAGTTGAAAGCGTTCGTGAGAAGATTGAGGATTTAGTATTGAACATTCGAATCATGTCAAGAAGAAACATCATCAGAGAATTCGAAGTACCACTCCCAGACCCTGGTTTGAAAACAAACATGGTCAATGTGAAATGGATCACCCCACCCATTGATGTTGTCACCGGATACTATGTCGATGCAGTGATTCTGCAATCTGGTCGTCAACTTCCATCAAGAGCTATTGAGCTGGTCAAAAGGCAATTTACTGTTTATTGAATGACATGGGTTCTATGGTCATAAAATACTCATAGTTCCTTGATTGAGGAAAAAGGACCTATTAAAACCCCATCTTGACAACAAATGGATTACGACCTTTGCCGAATAATTATTCGTGTAAATATGATTCGACTATTGCCGACATTCATAGGAAAATCGTTATATTGACTAAAAAAAGATGGAGAATTCATATTCCTAAGGCAAAGCTATAAATGCTAACTTTGTGCCGCAGATTGGTAATTAGACCCAATAACTAGGATATGATATATACTCATAGAACATTCAACAACGACTTCGACTATATGACTAATATTTGAAATCTCCAACAACCATGGATGTGAAATGAATGCTTGATATGCTGATGCATCCGGCTGTTTCCGGATTATTGGTTATGACATTGTTTGGAGCATTAGCATACAAGCTTCATTTTGTTGACATATCTGGTTTGATAAGTGCCTTCGTTGTTGGATTCACAATCTGGTACACTGGAGGGGTCGTGTCGTTTGTCATCATCCTATTCTTCTTCTTGAGTGCAGGCATTGCAACTAAGATGAAATACAAAGAAAAGGCCAAACATAATCTTGCTCAGGAAGGTAAAGGAAAACGTTCTTGGAAAAATGTCTTTGGAAGCGGAATAATCCCAATGATGTTCTCGGTAGGGATACATCTTACAGGTCAGTTTCCAGATCTTGCAGCTGCAGGATGGCCATTCCTTATGTTTGGCGGCTATATAGGAGCTGTTGCTACAACAAGTGCTGACACACTAGCAAGTGAAATTGGTGTGTTTAGCAAGAGTAAACCACGACTGATAACTAATCTCAGAAGAAAAGTACCTCGTGGTACAATCGGTGCAGTATCACTACTTGGAGAAGGAGTTGCGTTATTTGCAGGACTTTTCATAGGAGTTATCGCTCTCCTCTTTTCATTTGTATCCCCCAACCTAGTTCCAGCTATAACAACCACTGAACAACTTATTGTACTCGTCCCACTCTCAGTCTTAACTGCATTTATTGGATGTAATCTTGACAGTCTCTTTGGAGCTGTTCTTCAGAATAGGTTCGTCTGTGAGATCTGTGGAGCAGTGACTGACAAAGAATTTCATTGCAACTATGAAACGAAGTATATCGGTGGTTTTAAGACTTTTACAAATATGCATGTCAATTTGGGTTCTTCAGGCATGGGAGCAACTCTTGGCATTATCTTAGGAGCTGGACTCTTTGTTTGGATCCTAGGCGGGCTCTTCTTCTGGATTGTAGCATCATCTAGTAGCTAATCTTTTTTCGCTTTCACAGCATACTGTATCGCTTTGACTATACCTGCACCTTCGGAAACCTTCTGCATCAATCCAGCTACAAACCATTCCGTAATATCTATGTCCTCACCTTCTGAATCTATAAAATGCACTTGTTCTTGGTCAATGATTCGGTATTTTTCTTTAGTTTCTCTAATGAGGATTATTGCGTCAGTTAGTTGCTTTATCTTTTTGATAGGATCAGGTTTGATTGATTTCTTAAGATACCTCCATGACTGATTGGAAATCAATAGAATATCAACTTGCGAAAGAATAGGTTTCAGTCGACTAAGACCCATCTCCCAAAAGGGGACGGAACATCTATAGAAGACAGGGATTTCTTGCGCTCTGGCATTTGCTGCAATTGATGCAGCAACCTCAATGAATACTTCTCCGATGTAAACAGATTTGGCACTTTCAATTATTTTCCAAGGTACTTGTTCGGGTGATGTTATGGATAGTGAAGTTAAAGGACCAATACCAACAAGCTCACGAGAGCCTTTTGAGTCATTAATGATTATGGTTTGATTAGTTTGTTTTTCATTATCAACTATGATATGATGGACATCCACATTTCCCTGGATTAGATGCGTGATAATGTTCCAACCATCGATATCATTTCCGACTGTGGAAACTATGGCTGTTTCAAATCCGTTGCTTGCCAGTGAGAGGGCCAATTCAACTGTGGGACCTCCTGAACGTCTGACAGGAGAAGTGCAACTTGACATCCCCCAAACAAGAGGCATTGATTCACAATTAATCTGAGTGTAGTATGCAGATGCTCCAAAAACAACAAAATCAGGGGAAGCATAATTTTTGGATCCATCAAGAATTGCCTTTGCTCGGGTACGTGCAAAGATTTCGAAGAGTGTAGATTCGGGTATATCTTCATCGCGATAGAGAGTTGCTAAACGGACAAGGTAGTCCTCAAGCAAGTAAGCTGTCAACTCTTCAATATCTGATGGGAGTCCCTTGAAATAGAATCGTGCCAAGCCCCACCCATTCTTTGTCAACTCATGGTAGACCACTCTTTTTCCTTGATGAATTGTGGTTCCTGTCTTTATCAAGCCATATTGCCCGAGTGTCTTCAGATACGCGAGAATGCTTTTGTTTGAGTGGGATAGATTCTCAATTAGATCACGCTGCAAGACTTGACCGTTTTCATCAAAACTTGAGAGTACGCTTCTTGCCAATCGAGATGCAAGTACGGATCGAATGAACTCATCTCGACTTTCAATTTCTACGGGTAGGAAGAGGAGATATGGCCAAAGAGGTCCAGATTCGGTAGTGTCAATCATTCCCAACACCTTCAAATAGCGGTTTATTATGCAGAATTAGTGTACAATCCTACCTATGTAGTTTACGAAAGTACACTGAATCAGGAGAGAAAACGGTTGTCAGGCTTTACTAAATCGATAGCATATCCCTGGGCTCTCGCGGGCATCTTTGGTGCATTCCATTTAGTTCTCACCTTCATCCCATATTCAGTTCTTGGAATGGGTGGTGGCTTTCTCACATGGGGAATGGTATCAGCACCGATTGTTGGATTCTTACTAGGACCATTCTACGGAACCATAGCTGTTCTAGTAGGTTCACTAATTGGTACGGGCATATTCAATCTTGGGGGAATACTTGGACCAATCGTACCAATCTTAGCTCCTACAGCAGGAGCATTTGCTGCTGGAGCACTCAGAACAGGTCGTGTTCGAGAGTTATTTGTTGTATTTCTTATTGCAATCTTAGGTTATATTATAGGACCTATTGGAATTCCAGCTTTTCTATTCATCTGGCTTCATTTGATCACATTCTTCATTGTAATCATACTTCTACTACCTAAGGTATATGATAAACTGAAGGAATCTGTGACCTTTGAGAAAGGGCGCGATCTGAGATTAATGCCATTGGCAATATTCTTGTTTAGTTTTATTGCCCTGTTAACTGATCACATTGTGGGAAATACTGCAACTGTCTACTACTTCTATTATTTTGCCGGAATGGATGCCTCAACATTAGTCGGTTTCTGGCTTCCGATCACATTTGTTTATCCTATTGAACGATTAGTTGCTGCAATCATTCTAGCTATAGTTGTGATTGCGGCAAGTGAAGCCATCGTACAAACTGGTTTCGAACTTCCAGTATCACCATGGGAAAGTAGTAAACCACTCGAACTTTCTCTTGATGAGGTCGAGAATGGATGATTATGGCAGAGGTAAAAATCTAGCTCGCACGATTGGATTGGAGGAGTTTAGAGCTCAATCAGTCGGAGGAAAAACGGGAATTCCTCCGACACCTTTTCTTTTCAATACACCGAGACGAAGCTTCTTAAGAGTTCACACAAAATGTCTAATAGGAACAGGGTCTTCGGACTCTTTTCGACCATTCGTCTACACTTGTGTAGGTGGAAGGAAGGAGCAAAAAAGAATTGCAGTTCATATTAGATTCATATTTGGTAATGATGCTAGTCATTGTGCTCGCATTTTTCATCCTAATGTTCGTTGCGAGCGGAATCAAGGTTCTCAAGGAGTGGGAACGTGTTGCCATACTCAGATTGGGTAAGTTCAAACACATTAGAGGCCCAGGTGTAATTTGGGTCACACCCATTCTTGATAAAGTTGCCATGAAGGTGTCCCTCAGGCTCCTTACTTACGCTTTCAAAACAGAACGATCTCTGACCAAGGATAATGTGCCAGTGGTTGTTGATGCTGTAATGTATTTCCGTGTCATTGATGTTGAGAAAGCAATACTCAGTGTTGAGAGATATACAGTTGCTGTCGAGCTGGCAGCCCAGACAACTCTGAGAGAAACAACAGGTAAGGTAACTCTTGACCAACTACTCTCTGAAAGAGATGAGATTGCTGGACATCTACAGGAACTAATTGATGAGAAGACTGAGCATTGGGGTGTAAAAGTGACCAGTGTTGAGATTCGTGATGTCGTGATTCCATCAGCACTCCAAGACGCCATGAGTCGAGAAGCTCAAGCGGAGAGGGAGCGTCGAGCCAGAATTACTTTAGCTACAGCTGAGCTTGAGGCTTCTGAGAATATGCTGAAGGCAGCTCGTATCTATGAGGAATCGTCTGTTGGATTCATGCTTCGGCAATGGAACATCATGCAAGAAATTTCAAAGAATGCCAACCTGATCATTATGATTCCTACTAACCTCCCAGAGGTGGGTATGGCTGCTGGAACAGCTGTAGCACTATCAGCTGGAACTGGAGGATTAAGAGTACCGAAAGACAAAGGGACTGATGAATAGTTTCTTTGACCTGTGAGTAGGAGGAAACAAGATGGATGCATGGATAAAGATTCTTGTGGTCATGATCATGTTTTCAGCTATTGGCATGGTCATGCCTTTCTTAGCAGTCAATCCATTTGTTGGTCTGATACTTCTAGGTGTAATCCTTACTTTGCTTGTGCTCACTCTTGAGCCTGCGACAGGAAAAGCGATGGCACAGGTTACTGTACCACTTGTGATAATTCTGTTTGTCTTTCAGGTGTGGATTTCGGATTTCGCCTTTCAGGATTGGATGCTTCTGGTTGTGTTTGCTGTGATGTATCTAATGTTCACCATGTTCACTGGAGGCAGCAGTTTTGTAGAAGGCGGGTTCATTGATGCCAAGGTTTCACTGAAGCTTTTCCCACTCTATGGTGTAGCAATATTCCTTTCAGTGCTAATTGATGAAACAAGACAGCTCACTGTCTACATCATGGCAGGTACAGTCTTCTGCTTGATGACTCTATATTTCGCATTCCTTAGGGACTACGATAAATGGCCTACCTATTCTCAATTCAAATATGCTGACATACATGCAGTTACTGATCTTAATCCGAAGGGGAAGGTAAAAACAGGAGCAGAGATCTGGTGGGCAAGAACATCTGGTCCACCAATCAAAGCGGGCGAAAAAGTTGTCATAGATCATATCACTGGCATAACAATGCACGTAAAAAGACCTGATGACATCTCAAGTTTAGACCAATAGAATTTAGGCTATAGGAAGGGGATGCAGCCATTCATTCCTTTCCTATTCTCTATTTTCCTCAGTAGCTAGAAAGCTCCAAAGAATGAAAAGACCAAATAGAAATCCAATGATAGTTGTAACACCCCATTCGATTTGGTAGATTTCAGGTTGTACCACTGCTTCCCGTGGGAACGTAGGAAACATAATGTAAGCAAGCATATTCCACATGAAATGAAAGGCGATTGGAACCCATAGCCTTCGACCTGACCAATAGTAGCTGAATGATAGTATTACTCCACCTAGGAATATATTGAATGTAAATAAGACAGCTAGATGTATTGGAATTCCTGGACGAGCCCACCAGCTAAAGTGGAGTAATGAAAAGAAGATTGAGCTAAGAAAGATTGCTACTCGCTGTCCAACAAGATTCTCCATTCTTGTTAAAATGTAACCACGGTGTGTTAACTCCTCAAAGAACGCTGTTGGTGCCGTAATGATGATTTCATTTACAATTAAGTCAAATGTGATTTGGTCGATTGGTCGTAGTTGGCCACCCAAAAAGAATGCAATGGCAACAACTAAAATCGCGCCAAGAGTTCCTGCAATTGCTCCAATGATAATGTGACGACCAAACTTATTATCCACATCAAGACCAAGCTCAGAAACTGAATCGCCGCCATCCCACCGAACAAATACCCATGTGACTGCATACATGAAGATGAAAGTCAAGAAGAATACCAGTGTTGCGGCTAAAGCAAATAGATTTTCATTATCTGCAAAAAGGACAGCAACTACGGGGGACATAAGGACAATCAAAAACATTGCTAACATGAATAGAAGTAATCGAAGCCATGGTGTTTGTTCGTAATTGGTCATCTTTGATGCCTATCTCTAATAATGTGTTCATACCTAAATCTACTCCGGTGGTTAGTCCATCAGAGAATAGTGTATATGTAGTGCTAACTGATATAAGTAGGCAGCAGTATTCGCGCACCTAAGGCTATTAAGATAGTGAGCTACAAACCAATACAGAAAAAATGACAAAGCTGAGTGCATCACGGAGGATTACTCTTGGCAAAGACAAGGAGTCTTTTGTTGGAATTCGAAACAGATGAAGTTGGGCGACTTGCTAGAGAGAATAAAGTAGAGCGGAGCGCCTTGATCAAAGCATTTACAGACCCCTCAGATATTGTTAGAGAGAGAGCATTAATAGCCGCAGTTGATATGGCTGATCCAACTGTTGTTATAGATGTGGCAAAAGCTTTGGCAGACGAAGTTTCTGATGTACGTATTGCTGCAGCTCAAGCATTAGCGTTCTATCATCAACCAAGAACCATCCCTGATTTAATTAAAGGTCTCAAAGATGATAATACATGGGTTCGATCACATTGTGCAGCAGGACTCTCAAAGTTACTAAATGGACCAATTTGGGCACGTGTTTCTGAAAATGATGTTGAAAAACTCGTTGAAGATTTCCCCGATATGGAAGAAGAGGAGATAAACAGGTTCCTTACAAGCCTCAAAATGAAACCATTTGCAGTCGATCGTTATATGAACTGGCGCAGTCAAGGATTTGATATTGAGATTGATATATCATCTCTAACAGAGGAGTTAGAAGGGGCACCAATTCTATTATCAGAGGAGGCAGCTGCAACCATTGATGCCCCTAGAATAGGTGGAGTTTCAGAGGAAGTTGAAGAGATACTTAGTGAGTTGCCTGATGAAATACAAGAGTCCCTACCTCCTGAAGACCTAAAACGTTTGACTCCAACATCTGCTAGAGAGCTAGTACAGAAACTCAAGGTTTCAATGCCGTCTGAAAAACCAAAGAAGAAGAAAGCTGTCAAAGTACGAAAGGTCAAGAAGGTTCGAAAGAAGAAGAAACTTACTGCTCAAGAAGAGCTTATTGAGCGACTTCCTATAGAAGTGCGGAAAGAGGTTGGTGATGAAACACTTGCAGCTCTTAGCGTCGATGAACTCGAAGCTCTTCTTTCATCCACTTCAGAGATCGAGATTGAAGAGGAACAGGTCGAAACAGAACTAATCGAAGAAGTAGATCCAAGAATGGACACATTTATCGAAAAGTATGGAAAAGAAAAGGCTCAACTCTTAATCAGCATTCCTGATGTTATGCTTGAGGGTATACCTGAAGAGCAAATTGCAGAGATGGACCTTGAAACGCTCAAGGGACTGACTCAAGCACTGGAACCTCGAGAATAGTGTATTCACTCAGATCCTCGTATTACAACAGCAAATTCTCCTGCTAATTTACCATACCACTCAAGTAGGTCTCGCATATTATCAACGTGGCGATAGCTTCCATTGCCATACTGAGCAATTGCTAGCATCAATTCTTCATCTATTTCACTACGTTCTCCGAGACCAATTGAATAGATCACAAGTTTGCTACGGTCAGTAAAGCGTTCCTTTAAAACTTTGAGCGGAGGAGGACCAGAAGTTGTCATCCCATCAGTCAGCATAATGAGCATGGTTGGTTTATCAGGATCGCCAAATTCCTCCATAATCTCATGAGCTTTTGCCAAAGCAGTGCCCATGTCCGTAAGTGTACCTCCCTCCTCCACCTTATCCACAACATGTGTGCTGATTATCTGGAGACCGAGTGCTTTTTCTCTGCCAGTACATTCTACAAAAGGTTGTACCTCTCCAGTGTCCGAGTTAAGAAATGTCATCTCAACGACTTCTTTTTCAAATGTAATCACACCCACCTTCTCACCGTAACCACGACCAACTTTTTCAGCTAGATAGAGGAGAACAGCCATTGCAGCAGCTTCAGCGCGGCTCACATTCTTACCTTCCTCAAATCTGTTGAGAAAAGCTTGTACTTCAGGACTATCCCCTGCAAGGTCCTTCAATCCTTCACGTGCATGGGCAATATCTTGAACAGGAACATCAGTGGTTTTCATCGATCCACTTGTATCAATGCAAAGTACTGCATTGAAGGGAGTCGCAATTCCAACAGTCTTAAACTGGTATCCAGTCCGTTCACGAAGCGCTTCGAAAGCTAGTTTGGCAAAGTTCTTTCCAGCAAGTTCAGGTTTAGTGTTGATGATTTCAACTTTCACATCAAGCTCAGGCCAAATGAAGGACATACCAGGATAGACAAGTCGCCCTCCGATGATATTTTCTAAAGCTTTTACTCGCTCTGCAGCTCTGGTGACAAGATCCTCAGTGTTCGCGTCTTCAGTTAGAGGTTTGAGACCGAATTCAACATATTCTAATGCGAGCATATCATCATCATATAGAGTGACTTCAACTTGATCACCCTCCATCAATAGCGAGGCTTCCAAAACAAGTGTGTCAATAATTATGCAATCCTCTGTTGCATCAGAACTAAGTCTAATCTCAGCCGCACCCCAGAAACTACTTTGAGGATCTTCAAATATCAGAATAGAACCGATATCAGCATCCAGTTTCTTTGCTATTTTAGGATGGACATTGGCAAAACCCCTTAGGTCTCCACCGTCAATTATCTCCAAGGCAAGTTTCTTGGTGATGGCTTTAGCCTCCTCTTGTCCTTTAAGAAATCAATCCAATTTAGATGTTATAAAGAATTGTGAGTCAGCGTTATTTGAGATACTCGAAGATCTCAGACTGAATTTCCTTCGATGATTGAAGCATCCGAGAATGATCTGAAATAGAACTCATTAAGACTTGACTCAGTTTCTGAGATGAGTTTTCTAAGGTGTCCAAGCGCAACATGCCTTGTGTACCTAGCATAGTGCAACTAAGGTTGTCATCGAAACGCCGTCGAATCCATATATGAATCTCCTTGCCCATTTTCTTTGATTTCAGTGCAAGTACATAAGAGTCCATTTCAATGCCATTGAATGCTCCTTCTTTGAGGCATTTGAGTTCTGGCCAGGTGCCAATTGGAGGTATCATGAAATCAAGAGAGCTTAAGTCCCATTCTCCCTTGGCGATGAGCTTGACGAGTGAGTCTTCAACCTCACGTTGAAGAGTAAAAGACTTATCTTTGCAGACAAACTCAGCAGGAGATCCTGAGTACCCGTTTGAGGTTCTAAAGGGATTGCGAACAATTGAAAGTGCATTACCTCCAAGAATTCTCTGAACATCAGATAATGTTCCGGGGAAGTTTCTAGAAAGTAGATAGAGGATGATATCTATAGCTTGAACGGAGAGAAAACTAAAATCAGTACCAAAGAGGATTTTCCCAGACCATTCCTGATTTGAAACACTAAGTCGCTCGCTTGCAGACTCAAAAAGTACAGGAACATCCCGATCATGAAGAGTTGAAGTTTCAGCAAATATGGCAGGATCTTTCAAAGCTTCATAAAGTCGAGAATCCCCAGGAGCCATTCCACAGTGGGCAAGGATAATTCGTAATCCATTCATTGCAGCTCCACAATTGGGATCATTACGCATCGAATCTACAAGCCGTTTTATCCTAACTACTGTCTTCATATTTCGAGTGTCAAATATCATGGGTATTCCAAGCTCTCCGGCACGCTTTACAACCATACGTGGTTCATTTTTTTCAATTGAATCTACAAACAGTTGAGCTAATGGATGTAACTTAAGACCTCGAAGTCCTAAAGACAACACAGCACGTTCGAGTTCTCCTACTGCGATTGGATTGCCATTATGTGTACCATCTAATGGATTAACACGAGCGAAACCAATCAATCGAGATGAATGAGGAGCTCTACTCGTCCAAGAAGCAATCTTTTCGTTGGATACCTTGAATGATGGTTCACCTTTCGAAGATGGAGATGAATAGTCATCAGTATAAGGGAAAACAATTGTGCGATCCACAAGCCAACCATGGTTTAGTCGTGCCCAACTGGTTTTGCTTTGGAAGAACTTGTTTGCCAATTCAGGTCCTTCAACACCAATTGGTTCAAACAATAGATTTTCTTCATCCATTAGAACTTGGGTCTTCTTTTGAATCTCAAGCCAGAGCTGTGCATAGAAATCATATGCACCTGCCGGTGTATTTTGGTGTCCTTTCTCACGCCCCATATGATGATGAGCATCTACGATATAAATACGGAATTCTTCATCTTTCTTAATTCCGCGAGATGGTTGGTCTTCAACAGCTCGAACAACGAGCATGGCTATTCAGGTCCTCCAACTGTCGATACCCCCGCACAAGTGATAAATTCTTGCTTCAGTCTTATTGATTAGTTCAATAGAAGTCGACATTATGCATATATCGACTTCCGTGGAGATTTTGATAGGTAAAACTGGAGACGCATGGAATGATAGTTGTTGAAGACACTGAAGCAAATGAAATTCATCGCTTTGTTGTCGTTGACAGCTCCATCCACCTTGGAATTGTGAGGGCAGGTAAGAATATCCGTACTTTTGATCCTGAACGAGCTTTTTCATATTATACCATGGTTGAAAGTCAGTTGCATGATTTCTCATCACAATATCCTGGTGCATTCAAGTATTTACCTAGGAGAGTTTATGACTATTTAAGGAAACCAAAGTTACTCAGCGAGTTCTATCATGGCTCTACAACGACTGCGCAAACAAGTTGGATTGCTGATTACCTAGTTGTAAAACCACTAATCAGTTTGGGAAACACTATGCTCCCAGCGCTTCAACAAAAGGCGAATGCTGAATCAATCTATCGATGGGCGACTGTTCCACCCCATAGCCCAAGATTGCTGCACCTTCAGGATATGCGGTTAGACCAGAGAACAGAGAAAGGATGGGGTTGTGTATTAAGAGCCGAGAGTCTTCAACAAATACTCAAAGGGTCCAACCGAAGAGATCTCTTAGAGAACATCAAAAATAACAGACCTCTCTTTATTGAACTCGGACCTCCTTCTGAATTGGATCCTCTTCTTGAATGGCTTGTGCTTCTCAAACAAGCAGGTCTTAGAAATCCAAGCTTGATTCTGAGCGTGAAAAACCACAAGGAGTGGGGAAAAGAAATTACTCGGCTCCTTGATGTTCCAGGGAGCAGGGTTTTGACTTCAGGAGCTACAATATCATCATTATCAACTTTAATTCGACACATGCGGAAAAACCATAGTGATATCAATTGGTCAAAACGACTCATGTTTGCATCAGCATACCCAGCAACACAGTTTGGTGATAGTATTTCTGAGGTGTTTAGCTATCTCTTGAGTAGGAATTTAGCTGCAGAGCCAAATGAGATACAAAGAGTTTTGGGTGGTAATATGCTTTCCATTCTTCCACCTAGGCCTATGTTCCTAAATTACGAAGAGAATAATGCTTCAGTAGTAGCGGAGGAGAGTCTTGGAAAAGCAGCGATGAATGAGCTTGCAAGAATTCTTCAACTCTTGGAGGCTCGAAAAATGCTGGGAATTGTTTCAATTGATTATATGATTGACGATGATGGAGGCCAAGTTCATCTTGATAGTGCTGTTCTAACATTAAAGAGTCCAACAGCACAAAAAGCAACAAGCTTGGCAGTGTTGTTGGAGAAGAATGGCTCTATTATGGTTTCAGGATGGAAAGAAGCATTTTCTGAAAGTCTTGTAACACGAGATGGTGTCTTATTAGATACATTAGTCCGTGCAAATGCGAAATTGGAAGGACCAATCTATGGTTCTCCGGCTCATCTTACCCGTTTTGATCAAGCTCTACTAACATGTTTTCAGTTAGATAATCCTAAGGAGGTTCTTTCAGCACTTCACTTTGGAATTGAAATTGCAAAATCCGAATCCGGAGTTTTCTTTATGTGTCGTGAAGACATGTCTGCTCTTGATGTTGCATCTGGAGACTATGTCCTTGCGCTAGACTCAAAAACTGGAAAATGGGCGGCAGGTGAATCAAGAGAGCATCCAAGATGCGGAGAGCGTACTATAGTTGTTTCCGAATCAGATGCAGCACTTTTTGGATTTCGGAATTCATCAGTGGTGAATCTTGTAAAATATGAAGATGAGATTGTAAATATCTCAAAAGCTATTCTTTCGTATGACGCATCTCAAAGTCTTGATAATGCAGAGCTTTCATCTTTTATCCATCTGCATGAAAAAGAGATTCGAGAATCACTCAGTGGTATTCTCATTGGACGAGACACAAGAGTGAGTGTTGGGAGTGAGGATAAAGCAGTAAATCTCTGTTTGAAGAATTCTGAACCCCAACTACTTTCCGGAAAAGTAGGTAGACTATCTGGAGAAAAGGTGTACTTTAGACCTAAACAAGCCTTCAGTGATATCAATGTGATTCTATGTATTTCTAAAGCATCAAAAATGAGAACAAAAGATGTGTTACTAAAAACTCTACACGCTGCGAGAGCCCAGCTTGCCACATTAAGTGAAAAAGTTCCCGAGCTAGCAACATTCCTAAATGGACTTCGGAAGAATGTGTCCCGATCCCAAATTGCTGCTTTGATTGCGCTTACTGTTGTAAACACGTTTGTCTATAATCGAACGGAAGGCAGATTGGCACTTGTAACGTTTGGAGAAAATCCTGAAAAGTTCTCTATTCAACGAGGAAAAGAGGTCCAGCCCTATATTGAGTTCTTTGAAGACTTGCAGTCTGAAGAAGTCCTCGTTTCGCTGATATATTCACTAATGGATATTGTAGACGAGGTTGATGGGCATGAGAATATGGCTGGTGCGTACAGATCAATTGCTGAGTATTTAGAGGACTTTGGAACTGAGAGACCAACATTGGCTCTTGTTCTTGGTAATGGTGTAGGAACTTACGATGAAGAACATCTTTCATTTCTTAGAGCGATTTCAGACCATGATAGATATCGACTCGACATACTATGTCTTGGTAAGGATGTAGATGTGAAAAGTAGCCTTAGATTGCTTAAGGGATTGAAATCTAGAGTCCTTCCATTAGAGTCGTATTCATCCCAATTATTTGCAAGATATCTGCTGGACTTTATTGAGAGCGTAACCCAGGGAACTACAAACCATCAGTCCTAAGTCTGAAGCTCATGTGTTCAATTGCAGATATTCGCATCTCCAAATTATCAATCTCAATCTCAATTTGATCAACAAGATTTTGTATGTTGTTGATTCTTTTCAAAATCTGTGAGGCTGTATCATGCATGCCAGAGTCTTTGATTTGGTGTTCATCAAATATCTCCTCAAGGCACTCTATTTTCTTTTTTAAAGTGAGAAGTTCGGTTGTAAAATCCTCATCTTTATTCAAGAGTATATTCCACCTGATTCAAGTTTGTATCCTCTTTAACCTCTTTTCAATTTCAAAGAGTCTTTTTGAGAGGGATTCTATGCGCTCAATATTATCTAATAATCTGGAATGCAAAACATCCATAGTCCCACGATTTTTCTCAACCATTTCAGAAGCTGGTATAGATGATCTAAGATGTGATTCAAGTGAATCCAAACGTTTGGTAAGGTCTGTGATTATTGAATCTAAGTCACTCTTCGATAGTGCAATTGATCGTTCGTATTTTTCGGTTGTCGATTGTTTTGTTGTACTCACTGATACCTTTCGTGGTTCAACTGTCACCTCTCTTGTAGGTTGAATTGTTGCGTTACTCTCTCCTGCAGCGATCCAAAGCGGAGTCAGATATTTTGTCGTCAGTAAATCTAGATTATTATGATTGAAAATTATAAACGCAGAGATCCTCTGAGGTTGATCCCAGAAACATGCATCTATTATGTTCGGACCCCAAAAAACCAAACTTGCAATTCCATTAGATGTGTTCTTGAAGAGCTCTAAACCGGTGAGCCACCGAGTGACCAATGCGGCGAATTTGGGTATCTTGTTAGATTTGCCATGTTGCGCCTCAATACTATCCGAAGATGGACTAAGCAATACTTCTTTCATCCATTCAGATATTTTCATTTGCTTCTTTGGAAGAGAGAGCACCGTCATTTCAGCCAACTCACCTTCAGATGCATCCAGTCTAAGCTGCTCGACATAATCCAAGTTGGGTTCCTCAAAGAACCCTGAAAGCTTCTCTCCAAGAGCATTTTGAATAAGAAAGTCCATAATTTCATACGGAGATATTTTTTGAGTTTGAAAAGCTACAAGACACTGAGAATCTTGGGGACCAAAAACCATAGCTACGAACTTTTTTGCTGTAAGACCCTTTGGACCAATAATTAAGATAGCCAGATTATCCCATTCAGCACGGTCTCTTGATAATCTGGAAAACCTGTCAGCGGGAATAATGAGAGATTCTTGATTGTTTTTGTCACGCAGATTCCCCTTCATACCTTTCGATATAAGGCCCTGCTCAATCCATCCAGTCTTTAACATTCCCACAGGCAATCTTGCAAGTATATATTCAGAGATCTGTCCACTATTATAGAGAGCTTGAAGATGTGTGGTTATCTCATTATTCATGAGTTCACCTCTATCTGTTGGCTATTTTGTTGATAGCATCTACAATCAAGTTCAATTTCTTTTCACTGTCCACATGGATTGATATACCATTTCCTTCTTTAGCTATTGCTTCCATGATATCTGTTGCAGATTCTTTACCTACTGAGACACTTAGTATTTTGACAGATTTACCTTCAAGATTTGTTCTAGTGATTTTAACAGGATTTTGACCTGTAGAATATACTCCACTTGAAAAAAAGATAACTATAGTTGGTAGATCATTGATCTCATGCAATGTTTGAGCTCTATCTAGTCCAAACTTCAGAGCAGCTCCGGGATTAGAAGGTCTGGTTGATAGTGAAGAGCTTGAAGTATCAACCCATTTTCTGAATGCTTCAATGAGTGATGCGGAGCATAGTGGAGTAATTTCTTGTTCTTCGCCAGTTTGAGAGTTGAAAGTGGGAAAGGGAAGTACTTCATCAGAATAAACAATTCCAGCGAATTGAGAATTACTACTATATCCACGAAAATTAGATTGAAAAATATCAAGAAGTTGGAGGATGGCTTTATGTCGTGAAATGTAATTCTCTCTAACAGCTGTATCATCAATCGAAACATCAACAATATGTGTGGCAGCAGCTACTTCTATGATGATGAATATATTACTCTGTTGCAACTCTTCAGCTCCAAGGTGAATCTTGAGAAGACTATTCCACTTGATTCTAGCAGCTTTAATTTTAGACTCAGTTGGACTAAGATGCCTGACTACAAAGCTTACTCCCAAATTAGTGAGAGTAAATTCTTGTCCGATAGTAACTACGAGTCCTTCAAAATATTCCTTGAAGTCATCAATTCTCTTTGAAATCGCTTGAGCCATTATATGATTCTGAAGGGCTCTATTTGAAATAACATCGAAATGAATTTCAGTACAGATAGGGAGGTTGTCATGAAGAGGATTGAGGCGGATTTCCTCCTCACCATCACAATCAAGCATATCATAGATACGAGCGTCAAGTATAATGATCCCTTCAGGAACCTTTTCTGAGCATTTGACGTCTGCATAGATCGAAGAAAATCTAGAAATTATCTCACATGTTTGAAAGGATGAAGATAATGCGTTGGTTGATACAAAACAAAGACCCTGTTGATCTCGGCCTCGTTTTGCTAGTAATTTCAATAAAGCTCCTCCATTAGTAAATGCGGGTGTTATAGATCTCTGTGGCAACCGAGCGAGACCCATAGAAAACTTCAACTCGAAGACTCGCTTTTCCTTTTGTTTCAGTCATCGGAACAAATTTCAGTTCAAGCTTCTTGTCAGATCTTGGACTAATATCGTGATGCTCATTGGTCACCTCAGATACACCATCTGCAGTTACTAGAGATGCAATCACTCGAATTCCGATAACTGTAGGACTTGGATTCGTCACTCTCAAACTATAGTTGAATGCTTTACCAGCAACAATATTGTTAGGAACTTCTCCCAATACGACCTTCAAACCCATTTGCGAGGCAGACAAGGGTCTTCCCTTTGGCCAACGATTTATTCGTCCCAACTCAAGAAGACGTGACAAGGAGGTTTTTAGTTCTCTCAACTCAAGATTCAATGTTGATGCTGCCTCACCCATATCGAATGTTCCATCATTTGCTTCGTAGTATGTTAGGACTTTTCTATCCGCTTCGATTAAATCACTAACACCCTCAAGAATCTGCAAGATTGCTCCTGGTAGTTCATGAGCCTCGAGAAGAGAGTAGTATTTTCCACCATCGACAGAAGCTGCTATTTTTCTAAATGATTCTTCAACTAGTGGATTGCAACCACAAACAAAGATGAAGACTGTGCTACCAAAATCAGCCCTTAGTTTTTTGACTTCGTCAATTGGATCAAGACCTCTGGGGCAACCATCTGGAAAATAATCATCCCCGATACTGTTGTATAATTTGCCATGTGGTGGTGCATCACCAACAAGAAGTAATACTTTGTATGCATTGCGTTCCCACGTAAGTTTTGTTCGAGCATCAAATAGACCATCAGCTACAGCTTCAGGAGTATCACCACCTTCAGATGGTCTTAACTCAGAGATCAGTTTGTGTACTCGCCTAATTTTTTCCGTAAAATCAAACACACGTGTAATATATGTTCTATCTTGTGGTGGATGATCACGATATGATACAATACCAAACCGTATCTCCAACCCTTCAGTCCGAGCAGTAATATGGTTTACAATCTCAAATAAGCTGTCTTTGACAGCAGTGATATCATCCTTCATTGAACCAGTTGTGTCAACTACAAATGCGACGTCGAGTTTGGTGGAGGCCAGCCCAATCCACTCCAAGTCCTGGTTGGTCCTTTTCCAATTAAGCCTTTGCTGCTAAGCATAACATAGGAAATTTTAGGACCTAATTCCGATGTAGTGTTATGACCGATCTGAACGATACCGATATTCAGTTAGAATTCGTTTTCGAAGGAAACCTCATTCTGAAAGGCATCATAAATAGAATATACGCTCCATTGATCGTAGAAGAGATAAAGTCCAGGCTCCCCTTTGAAGGCAGAACTGCTCTCATGCGAGGAGAAATGAAAATCACATTGGGCATTTCAAAAGGTAATGCAAAACCAACAAATGAGGTTAAGAAAGCAGATATAGCATACCAACCTCTTGGCGACTCTTTGGACATCTATCTGAGTGATAAACAAACCTTCAGTCAAGTCAACGTAATTGGGAGAATAATATCGGATGAATCAGATCTTGATGCATTGACTCAAGTACGTCGAGGAAGTTTGGTCACTATACGATTAGCTAAATGAGATTTTTCAAAGGCGTTGAAGTTTTGTTATGAGAGCCTTTTTCTCATCAACCTCAACTTCTGAAGGATCAACTACCATACCAGCTTCATGAGTTTCAATCCTTACTTCGACACCGGAGTGTTTTACACTTTTAATTCCATTACTAGAGAGTGCTCTAACACGAAGCTGTGTTGTATTGAATTCTGTCTTGTCTGATGTTTCAACTGCAACGGTTTCTCTGCGAAGTTTAATCTTTGAGATTCGAACTTGTTCTTTGAGCTCAGCTACTTGAACCTGAAGTTCCTTTCTTTGGCTGCTTTCTTGCTCTAGCTGTGTCTTCAATTCTAAATGAGCTTCACGAGGAACATAATCCTTAGTCTTGTCAATCCATTTGACAATAGTTCCATCAAATTTGCGAGTTGTGCTAACTTGATTTAGAGCTTTCAAAACAGCAATGATATCGTACACACGACGCTTTGGGGTATTCAAACGTTCAGCCAGAATATCGCTTCTGATTCCTGATTCCCCACATTCTTTCAGTACTCTGACTGATTCTTTGGCTAGGTCAACTAGTTTCAACTATGCACCCCACTTGAATTCCGGCGGCCTGCTCAATTGAGCACACTTCCATCATACATGTAAAGCCCCGTATATATGGGTTTGTAATTTTCCCATTATACGAATCTGTTGCGATTTATCGAACGTATTACTCACATACTACATTAAAAAGAATCTAGTAAAACCCATCTTAGTATTGTTTCGAAAAATGTGAGACTACATTATTCGAAATAGTCTCCAAAATTTCGTAGGAGATTTTCCAAACTTGAGTGTCTATAACACATTTGGCTAGACCAGACATTTTTTAACTTGGCAAAAAGGTTCGAAGAAGCATTGACCACCCAAGACTCGGAGTGGAGCATAAGATGAGTAAGAAGAAAGTAATTATCATGGGAGCAGCGGGTCGCGATTTTCATAATTTCAATGTCTTCTTCAGAGATAATGAAGACTACGAGGTTGTTGCGTTCACTGCTGAGCAGATTCCAGGAATTGGTGACAGAATATACCCTCCAGAGCTCTCGGGACCACTCTATCCTAATGGAATCAAGATCTATCCAGAGGAGCACCTTCCTGAACTCATCAAGGAGTATGATGTTGAACAATGTATATTGGCTTACTCAGACCTACCACATGAGGTTGTAGGCCACAAAATTGCATGGGTGAATAGCCTTGGTCCTGATATGCGATTGATGGGACCAAGTACTACTATGATAAAAAGCAAGAAGCCTGTAATTGCAATATGTGCTGTCCGGACGGGATGTGGGAAGAGTCAGACTTCGAGACGCGTGAACCAGATTCTGGTGGACATGGGGCTTAAACCTGTCAATATTCGACATCCGATGCCATATGACCCGGACCTTACGACACAGATTGCACAACGCTATGCAAATCTTGAGGATATGGATAAGTATCGTTGCACAATTGAAGAACGTGAAGAATATGAACCTATGATAAAGATTGGAGTCATTCTTTATGCTGGTGTAGACTATGGTAAAATACTTGAACAAGCTGAAGCTGAAGCTGATGTGATCACATGGGATGGAGGTAACAACGACTTCCCATTCTATAAACCAGACCTTCTAATTGTTCTAACTGATCCTCATAGACCCAGCCATGAGATCACCTACTACCCAGGTGAAACAAACCTCCGAATGGCTGACGTAGTCGTAATAAACAAGATCGATACTGCAGATTACGAGGATATCGAGGAGGTCAGAGAAAATATAATGATTGTCAACCCCAATGCAATGATTGTTGATGCAGCCTCTCCACTCACAATTGATGATATTGAAAAGATCCGAGGAAAACGGGTTATTGTGGTAGAGGATGGTCCAACTGTCACTCATGGTGATATGCCCTATGGTGCTGGATATATTGCGGCTAGGAAGGCAGGTGCAGTCATTGTAGATCCTAGACCATTTGCCATTGGAAGCATTGAGGATACTTTTGAGAAATATTCACATCTAGAGGATGTTTTACCCGCGATGGGTTATGGTAAGAAGCAGATGGAGGAGCTCCAACATACCATCAATAAGTCAGATGCTGAAGCAATCGTTATTGGTACTCCAATAGACCTCAATCGTGTTATTAAGATTGACAAACCAAATGTCAGAGTACGATATGATCTTCAAGAGATCGGCAGGCCAAATCTTGAGGATGTCCTATCCGAGTTCGTTAAGAAACATGGACTAAAGTAGAATAACTGGGGGAGCAAACTCCCCCTTGGATTTCTACTTCTAATTCACAGAACATATTCTGGAAAATCGCTTATTCCCTTCCGAGAATCCAAATCTCGGTATAGTACTGTTGCGAAGATATAATTCAATGAACCAAAAAGCAGAGCTGAAATTAGAGACTGAATAAGGGCAGTATATGATTCTGGTAGGAAAGTGAAAGCTAGCACAACGCTAACAATTAACCCCAAGACAAAGGTGGCAAGAATGAGAAGTATCAAACCTCCGAAAACATGGAAGAAATTACCACTTGTTAGCTCCCAAGACCTCTTCAAAGAGTCAAATGCTGATAGATCTGAATCAATCACAATTGCTAGTGTTGGAGTAAACCGGACTTGGAGGTAGATAAGGAAAATTCCCCCTATTATTAGGATACCTAAAGCTGACATCAACAGCTCTATAGATTGTGGTGGAATGATAGGATTTAATGGGTCTGAGAGATCAATCATTTCCAAAGCTCTGAAAGCCAGTATTGTAAATGGTGTGAGTACAATTGCAATAAAAGCAGAAAGAATTAGCTGTACAACTATGACATTCAATACTCGTCCAATAGAATGTGAGAAACTAGTACCAATATCTCCTCTTTTTTCACCATATTCATCAAGAGTAAACTTGATTGCAGCACCAGCGATGATTGCATTAAGGACAAATGCGAATATAGCAAATCCCATTGAAACGGTTACCAGTGTGAAATCTGATATTGGGTCAAGAAAGAGGCTTATCATATAGCTGATGGGGTCTGTACTTAGGGTTCCAAATAGATCAAACATTACTGAGAGAAGTAAAAAAGACCCGCCTACCAATGTCGCTCCTATAATACCAACAATGATGATGTATTGGATTAAATTTCGATACCATAATGAAATTGTTCTAGTAACAAGTTCAGAGGCACTACCTGCATAGTCATGGGCTATTGACTGAGAGGGGGCTATTCCAAGATCATCTTCAAAGGCCATTTGAAATCCTCATTATATTTTGTTGCTACCAATTTGTTATAACAACTACGCATCCGAGGAGAACCTTGTAATGTGATATCGACCTATGCAGGTTTAGGTCTATTATCAATGATCTCCATGAATTTCATACCACCAGCTCGTTCAACTAGTTCTTCGAAGTCAATGATGGTCACACTTGGAGTCACCTCTGCGTTTGTCTTAGTTACCTGCTGAATATCTAAGATTAAGGATTTGTAATCATTTGAGATAGGGCCTCTGGGGGCGACATAGAGATTCAAGACATCCATACTATATGGATCTGACATATCTTCCTTGGCAACCTCAATTTGAACTTCTTCAATCTGACTGTTTGAGAGGAGCATCTCTCTGAGTGCAGTAAGATTGACAGTTGCGCCTTTGATCTTCTTCTCACTTATACCCATGATTTCCATCTGAGCTTGTGCATCATTCGTCCTACCAATATCCCAAAAGAAGGGACCATCAAACTCACAGTGAGGACATTTACCTTTCTCCTGATGTGAGGCCACATCACCAAGCAGGAATCCTTCAAACACAGTACCAGTCCCATCAAGGTGGAATAGGCACATATGTCCAGATTCATCTTCACCAACGAAATCATAGGTTCCATCATCATTGAACTTAATGAGCTCGAAAGCAAGCATCAAGGGAGACACATTATGATATGGTCCATGACGATTGCACTGGACAGCGAATGATATCTTGCTCTCAGAGGATGCATATCCACCAACAACACGAACCTCCTTGGCACCCTTCTCTGTTAGGGTTTCAACCATTTCATCAACCACAGGTTCATAGATTTTTTCACCAGCTAAAAGCAGAACACACCTCTCAGGAGCTTCATAGTTAGTCGCATCCTTCATTGTTCTGAAGAATCTGTTTCGAAGATAGCTTGGCATTCCTGCAAATCCATTCACCTTGAATAGACCTGCTAGATCGACAAGTCTCTCACTGGGAATTGCACCACCAGCACTAGTAGCAACATAGAACTTTGACATCTGCTTAAGACCTAAGTTGACAGCATGCCAACCAAGATGAGGGGCATAAGGAAAGAGGTTCATGCTAATCAGCTCCCACCCACTGTCGACAAAAGGATCAATTGACATCTGCCCAACTTTGACACAGTTTTTATACAAGAGATCATTGTCATATCGAGTTAAGAAGACTGGAGAAGGTAATCCAGAAGCTCTCCCTGAACTAAGCCAGAATTGCAGTGGTGAGAACTGATACGTTGCTCTTTCTTTCAACCGAGCTGTCGCAGCTTCTTTGCCAATTCGCAGCTTGACCTTTGCACCATTGTTACGTATGAATTTGGCTAGTTCCCTATGACCTGCTTCATTTGCATACTTCATAAGATTACCAATTGCCTCAGCAGATTCTCGGGGTTTGCCATCAACTTCTGTTGGATTCAGCACGAATTTCTGGATGTGTTCCCTGTAGTCGATTTTTTTGACAAGGGGAATGTTGTATTTAGCCCAGTCCTCGATGCAGGTAATGTTGAATGGGTCAATATTGTTGTCTTTGAACAATTTTCGGTAGTATTGATGATTCGGCCATACTTGATACCGAATAAACGCTCTGAATTTCTTGTCTTGGATATCTTTTATCTCATGATGATTTGTCTTCTTCAACTCTTGAAATGTGAATGTATCCTTAGTCAATTGATAACCTCCATGGAGTGATGCATCCGCAGTATCGCGAGCAAAGCCAGCATAATAAATTTGTGAGCAATGATAATTTACGAAATACACGCCTTTAAGGGTCTAAAGTAGAAACCCATAATAGACTAGTTCACAGTGAACAATCGTCTAAGACTATTAGTAAGGAGTGATATCATTGTCAGAAGCTGACGAAAAACTGCAGAAGGGTATCATTGAACTCGACAAAGGGAATGACAAGAAGGCATTCAGTCTTTTTAAAGAGGTCTTTGAAGAGAGACAGGAAAGACTCCTCAAGAAGGTGCAGGATAATCCGAAGTCTCCAACATTAATGTTAGATGCACTCTATATGATTCACGGACTTGTATGGCTGAGAGTGGCAGAAGCAGGAAAAGAGAAGAAACATAGTGTCGAACTTCTAGGAAAAGCAGTGGGCACAGTTGAGGCAGCAAGAACAGCTTTGGGACCACTGGTGACAGGTCTTGCTCAATGGGCTAAAGAGAAGAACATCAAAGTAGTCCACAACAAAGCATTAGGACTTCTTGCTGCAACAAAGGACCTTGAAGATATGGCAAAGAAGGCTTTAGAAGCGAGTCGAAGAATGGGGTAATATATCACCAGCTCATCTGATTATTGAATCACACCTATTTTGAAGTCTTACTTTTTCATATGTTCAGACCATTCTTCAGCAGAGAATCGTTCTTCCATTATTTCAAGCTCAGAGAGAATCGCAGATTCAAGGTCTACTCCAAATGTGTTAGCAATTTGTGTAAAGAGATTGAAAGCTTGTGCGAACTCACGATTCAGATCTTCTTTCTTTGGAGCTTCATGCCCCATACCTATGACCTTGTAACCTTCTTTTATTGTGATATATCTGGAAATCTCTCCCAGCTCCTCTATCAGATGGGAAAAAACTAGTGAAGCAGGAAATCTATCCCATCCGCGCGCCTTATCGAACTTGTCAAGTTTTTCTTGGATTTCTCGGAGATGCATCTATATCATCCTCTTTGTGATTTCTATTACTTTGTAACGAGCTTGGTCTATTGCTGATGGAGGGGGATTCTTCATTGGTCCGAGTACTGTATCTTCTGGAAGTGGGGTGCCTCCAAGAAACATAGCCTCACTTATACTACCCATCATCTCAACAGGGGGTAGAACAGCACATGCTAGTTTTAAACCTGGTTTAATATCGCGGATATTAGTGACAATCTTCCAGATTCTAGTACCATCAGTGCATCTACATTCGGTAAGATTTTTTGAGTCTTGTACATTTTGAACTTTACTTACCTCTACTGCGAGAATATCGACTGCAAATGCAGGGTCATCAGGAAAATCTTGAAGTTTCACTTTCAATCTCTCAACAATTCGAAAAGAATAGTACACATTTGCGAGGTTGAGGGTTTCATTGATGGTTGAAGGTCTGTAGCCATATGACTTAATGGCTTCTTCAAGAACACTTCTAAATTCTGATATACTATCAACAAGCTTCTCTGTAACCTCCAGCTCCGCGACATTTGGTGCAGGAATATATGAGTATTTGATTTCATAAATCAGACTTCCAGCTTTCTGGAGAGCAGCTGCAAGTCGTGAATAGTCAACATGTAGCTTGAGTTTTCTATTGCCCACAGTTTCATGCAGACGCCTAAGTGCATCTTCAAGCACTAGTAATCTAGCATCCTTCGCAGTATCCATCAGATTCATCAAATCTACTGAATCAAAGACCTCAGATAAACCTCTCTCACGAGGTAAGGAGGCCACACGAAGTGATATAAAGACACGCGCGATATTCCAGCAAGATTTCAGCAGTGGGAGCTATGCACCTTGATACAAGCCGTGTACATCCTAATTGCAGATAGTGGTCTTTGTGTCCTCGATAGGAAATATGGTGAGGCAGACATGGATCCCAATCTCATTAGTGGATTTCTTACAGCTCTAATACAGTTCGGCCGTGAACTCAGTGATGGAAATCGAGTTCATGTGATTGATTTTGGTGCTTTCGACATTTGCCTCTCACTCAAGGACAATATAATTGTAGCAGCTATAGTAGACAAAGTTGATGATGGGAATGCTGCTATGGCAGTTCTTGGTGAAGTCAACAATGCTTTCTCAAAGAATTATGGCAACATGCTTCAAGAATGGGATGGTAACCTTGAGCCTTTCGAGTCATTCTATAGACCATTGGATGAGATTACAAAAGATGGTCATGCATCAGAAACTAAGATTGTAGTGCCAGTTCTGAGGGGAAAGATCAATCCTATGCTTGTTCGTTTGGGTCAGATGAGTCAGATGACCTTTGATGTAGCAAAGATGTGTAATGGAAAGCTCACAACAAGGGATATTGCAGACCAACTTGGTATGCACATGAAAGAGGTTCAGAAGTCACTCAATGTACTTGAGGATATGAAAATCCTTGAGTGGAAAGAGATTGGGTAAAACCATATGAATCCTATTTCATTCTGACTCTATCTAATTGTTTCATATCTATGATGATATTCAAGCTATGAAGCCTGGCCCCATTCATTTCCAGCAGCAATAAGGATGAGTCCGATAACAATTAAACCTGGAGCCATAACTCCGGGTATTGTTACTGAGCCAAATACCATATCTGCGAGGAAATAACGTGCTGCATGAATCACTCTTCCTGCGAAAAGAACAAAGAATCCAAGTCCCAGGAATAGATTAGATCTTCGTAACATACCTCCTGATTGCCATGCAAGATACCAAAAGAGTAATGGAATAAAGAGAGCGTAGATAGCACCAGCTGTTCCTGAGAGGAGCACTCTAGTAGTAGCATCTAATGGAATGAATCCAAGAACAAACCCAAGTCCCACAGCTGGAACAGCAAATGCGATTTCTGCCCAACGCTTTCCAAAAATCATGAATCCTGCGGTTGCAGATAATAGAGCTAAAGCCATCCATTGGAAGAAAGCACCAGCCATTAACCAGAAGGGAGATTCACCAAGGTAGGGAGTATAGATAACTAGAGTTCCAGTTAGACTGGCGGGGTCAGCATAGAAATCCCCAACGAAATAGAAACACCGACCAATGGCCAATAGCAAAAAGAACATTGCCATAGCGAACTGGAATGGATTCCCAGTTTTTCTCCAGCGGAAGAACAATAGGAAAATGAACAAGAAGAAATAGTATCCCACAACTAAGAACCATAAACCGGCATGAACTTCTCGAATGACCATATCTACTGTTTGCATTCTATTGGCTCCATCCTAATCCTTCTAAATCTTGAGCTGCCTGCTAACAAATAAAGATATTCCGAGTAGGTAAAAACCGCATGATACGCCGTGACAACTTCTATATTCGACGAAAATCTCTGTTCTATCTGTGTGAGATGAACTCAGAACCTAGATGGAAACTACAAACAGATGATTCAGATATAGAGGAGTTCATCGATATTCGACGAAAGGTAGGGAATCAGATTATTCGTGAATACCTGCTTGATGGCGTAGAAAATAGCGAGAGAATCGATCGAGTTTCAGGCAAGCTTAGAGGACCAAAGAATGAGTTCAAGGATTTTGCAAACTTCCTCATACTCAAGTTATCAGTAGATGGTTTAATGGTTAAATTTCTTGCAGAAGCAGGAGTATATGACAATCTCAGAATTGTTGCTGTTGATTCAAAGAACCTAGCTGAAAGAAGTTCTGACGATATAATCCGAATCTTCACTGAAGCTCTTGAAAATCCAGATAGCTACAACACGAAAGTAGTTCTAAGTGATGACTCAACAGTCCGATAAGGTGGAAACATAAATGTTAGAGAGATATGCAAAATGTCCTATTTGTGAAAAAAGAACTGTCTTAAGAGTTCCCCCAGATGTCGTTAAGAAGGCAGATAGATTTCCATTCACAATAAAGGTCAAACATGAGAAGCACTATTTTTACATTAATATCGATAGTCAAGCATGGATTACTGATATTCTACATCCAGAGTTAGTTGAGTAATTCATCCAATATATCTGTCAGATGGACTACTATCATCAATTGGTGGAGGACCTTTCTGAGCAATCTCATCCATTGCCCATTGAATGAATTCGACAACTCTCTCAACCTCCGTGTCTATCACATCAAAATGAGCTTTAATTCCTACTAAATCACTTAATTTCTCTAAGAGAATCCTTGCAGCTCTATAGTCTGCTTTTATCACTCCTATCGTTTCGCCAAGTAAACATGCACCCTCCATATCATAAATTGAAGCAGCCCAATTAGGGATAATTCCATTTGCACCTACTACTACCCCCTCTTCTGTTGCAATCATTCCATCAGATTGCGATATCTTATCCAAGAGATTCTGAGAACTTGCTGATACATACACTCTTGGGGGTGATGGAAATGAGCCAAAGTATTCTTGGTATTCTTGTTCATATGCTGCTAAGGAGTACATCTCTTTCACTCCAAGATTGGAGAATTCATTGGCTACATAGTCTGCGTACTCGTAGACACCTGTTCCCGAAGCTGGCTGGAAATCAGCAGTAAGTATTAGAAGATCGTGCGGCTCATCCGGAGCAGCTCGATAGAGGTGGATTGAAGACTTTGGACAACTAGATATTCCTTTTCGAACTATAACTCGCGGAGGAAAATCATTACTGAAGAAATCCATAACATGCATAGCATCTAAAACTCTCGTAAGAGTTTGCATTGCAATTCTTCCAACATTTGCGATTCCAGGTAGACCAACTATGCCAATTGGAGATTTCAAAGATGCTGCATCTACTTCAATAAATCGACGCGTATACATAACTAGTAATTGTAGTAAATACATTTGGTACTTTGGGTCAGGGAGTTTTATAATCTATAGAATTGGATTGCATTCGATGTAGTTGAACGAGCAACCTCCTCATCAGGTAAATCCAGTATTTCACAAAGACTTTCAACACCATATATGATGTTAGCTGGCTCATTTCGATCTGGTGTTGGTGAAAGATAGGGTCCATCAGTTTCCAATAGAATTTGCTCAAGTGGAATAATCTCAGCTGCATCTCTTCTGTTTCGATATTTGCTAAAATTCGCTGGAAGTGTGATATACCATCCATTGTCTGCAACTCGCTTTGCAGCTTCTAGAGGACCATCAAAGCAGTGCATTAGAACATCTCCAGAGAAACACTTCTCAAGAATATCTATAGCTTCAGTTTCTGCTTTACGAGAATGGATAACAATGGGAAGTGACAACTCAGTTGCCAATTCAATAAACATCTGAAATAGTGGTTCTTGGTTCTTGCGACCTCTGGAATCCTTTACCCAATAATAGTCTAATCCAACTTCTCCAACTGCTACTATTTCCTTGGAATACTTGCGAATAAGTGCCGCTATTTTCTCTGCTTCATCAGAAGTAAGTTGTGATACACTACAACCAGGAGAATGATGAATGAAACCCTCATGCTTTTTCACAATTCCTAAAGTCCTACGAAATGATGCGGTTCCAATAGAACTTGTCACCATTCCAACCAGACCTGCATCTTTCGCCCTCTGAATGACTTTTTCTATATCATTCTTGAAATGCTTCATATCAATGTGGGTATGTGCATCAAATAGCTCCAATGTCAATTGCTCCGTATTTCGATTTAGACGAGACGTCTTTAATTATCGATTGATATGGACCTAAGAATGGGGACCAATTTGTCAGATGATCTCAATGAACGACTCCGAGATAAAACAATACAGATTGTTTCGTTAAATCAGAAACTTGAAACTTTGCAAGCACAACTTGGAGGATCACAGAAAAGAGCAAATCAACTAGGTGATCAAGTTGCTCTACTCGAAGCGACCTTAGCTCAGAAGGACTCAGAGATCCAAATTCTCACATCAGAGCTATCAAGAACAAAGGGAGCACTCGGTGTGGTTGGAAAAGAGGTACAGGGAATGAAAGCTGAGCAAACACAGCAACTTTTGAAAAAAGCACCTAGTTCTAATGGATTTCTAATGAGAGAGGAATTGGCACTTTCAAAGCAAAGAATCGGTAGTTTAGAGGAAGATTTGAAACGTTTCTCTCGAGTTGCCACATTGGTCTTGAATGAGGAAAAAGGTGCTTTAGAAAAACTTCGAGAGGTCGTTCTTGAAGTTGGAGATCCAAAATATCGTATTTTGAATATGGTGTTAAATAGGAAATCTATGAGAATTGATGAAATCGCAGCTACTCTTGTATTAGATATTTCAAAAACGGTAGAGGTAGTTGATTCACTCCAGAATGCTGGAGAGGTTGAGGTTAAAGATGGGAGCATCGTTT
>LRSL01000094.1 GCA_001563335.1 Candidatus Thorarchaeota archaeon SMTZ1-45
TACGAGCAAGAAGTGCAATCGAAACTCCAACCATCAGATGAGTGAACACATCAGGCATCGCGTTTCCTCCTTTGCACGAATGCAAGATGTTTGGGGTCTATTGTGAAGATACTGAAGAACATAACACAAAATAAAACAATACCTGGAATCGAACGCATTATTGAACTGCTGTAGTCTAAGACATAGAACGCATTAACTGATACGGTTTGATTTCGAAATGTGCCCCGAAAGTAGATACTATCTCCCTCTGTAATGCCTACTGGCGTAATCACAGTTTCATGTATTTGCAGATCCACATTTTCAGTGGTCGTCAGAATAAAATAGGGATCCGAGTATAGTATAGTTACAACTGTCGCCTTGGATGAAATCTTTTGTTCATAGAAGAGATTGGGATTCTCTCTCACAATATCAAGATCTAGAAACATATATTCTGACTGAGAGATTGGAAATGGTAAGAGAATGCCTGTTGCAACAATCAATGCAAGAAATAAACCAAGAACACCAAATCCCTTGAGGAGTTCAGGACGGATTCTTCGCATGATGCCTATCCTCTATGCAGAGCTGTTCTGGCTTGCTCAATCCCCTTGAGATCATTGATTGGAATCCAAGCGTCAGAGGGAATATTGATCGCGTACATTCGAGCCTCGCTAGCTATTACTGGACACACTACTTGTTCAAATGAGGACTCAACCTCCAAGGAAACTATTCTTCTAAAGTAATCATACACTTCTGGGTCAAGCAGGGTGATGCCAGTATGAGCAGGGATGGCTATAGGGGGGTATTTTGTGATATCGAGAACTTTACCTTTCTTTATGATCATCCCAGAGTATTGGAACGGAGTTTCAGGAACCACAACAAATGTACCAATGCAACCGTTCTTTCGACCCTTGATATGACCTTCCAGAAACACCTCTCCATACGGTCGCTTCACTCCCACAATGACATCATCAGGATTGTGAATTATTGACATCAGTGAGTCATCCAGTGTCCCGTTGTTCAATGAATGAAGGATTGCCCCTGCATTACCCACCTTTCTCCCATCAGGGTCTCGAGAGTACTTGATCTCAACATCCCATCTGGACCCGTCACCAAGATGTTCCTCAACCTTTTCAGCGAGAAAACCAGTAAGCACAACGAATTTGTCAATCCCGCAATCTGCATAATCCTGAACTGCCTTCTCAATCATGCTCCTCTTGCCATCAATGTTAATCATGACTTTGTTGATTGCTTCACTATGGGTTTCGGAACGAATACGAGTACCCTTCCCTCCAGCAGGCATCACTACAACGGTCTTGGCTTTCTGTTCCTCAATCTCATCCTTGCTCACAGTGGTGGTCGTGTCTTCAGTGTTGATCCTCTCGCGCAGTTCAGCCATGATTGATTCCAAGGTGTCGGACATTTGTATTCATTCTTGGAATGTCACGCCTCTTCAAAAGCATTGTCAGGACATAGAATTCATTCCTTAGAGCCCTGTGGCCAGTGATGCATCATCCTGTTCCATCCTTGGATTTTCCCTTACGTCGCTCTTAATGTACGCAATAGCATAACCAATGACTAGAGATGTAATAGCCACCACCAACCATATGTTGTACGGATAGACAAGACCCGTCAGGGAGTTTTCTACGGAAATGGAATACGTGTGGGGGTTAATCATAATGATTGACCAGTTGCCTGCTGATGGGATTGATATGTAGTTGTTGAAATAGCGTGTTTCCTCAGCAAGCAAAAAATCTGAGAATGCTTCCAAGGAAAATCCGTTCGTGAAATTTGCGATCAAGTTTTCAATCACAGCGCTGGGGCCAAAATAGACCGAGAATGTGTCGTTCTCAGTCACGCCCTTCCACCGAGGGCGCCGGAGGTCTAGAGAGTGACTATCGGGTAGAAACCAATGCTGGTACTCCTCGGGATTGACCACAATCGTTCCACCAAGGTTATAGTTATACTCGAAAAATTGTATGAAGCCATAGACCCCAAGTCCAATAATAATGAGAACACCAACGACTACGATGTATCTTTTCCTCGACTTCGCTTTTGAACCAGATAACACTGGCTTTTCAGAGTTCCTTTGCATAACATCTCATTCATTATTTCACCAGTTGATTAGTTTTCTCATCACATGGTTTCCAAGGTACAATCTGCCCCAAGACCATTTTCCTGCGTAGATATCCGAGTGATTGAGCAATCGAAGGGTTCTGGTACTCTAGTCAAAGCCTTGTGTCTTTTCCTCGTCATCCATCTCAGTAACCATCTGAGCCATCTCTTCAAAAAGAGCCAGTGTCTTCTTAGCCTCCTCTGGGTTCAATCTCTCGATGGCATAGCCTGTGTGAATGATGACATACTCCCCGACCTTGAGGTCTGGCAGGAGCGACACACAGACCCGCTTACTTGCACCCCCAAAGTCCACCTGAGCATAGTCACCATCAATGGATTGAACGAGGGCAGGAACAGCTAGACACATGATGTTGCACAGACAGACCTTTGAACATCATCTTTAGAATCTTGTGAAGTGGTCAACCCTAACTCACTGGTCTCCAGTAGATTCCAAGTTCATCGGCGGTGTTGAAGGCCAGATCCATCTCTTGAGAGTTCACAGGACGGGCAATATCAGAGAAGCGCTCCTTCTCAGAACGCACACGGTGCTCGGGGCGATACTGTCCCATTATGTTCACCATGCAGTTGGGCATGTTCTCTGAAACCCACTTGAGAATTGGGATAGTACAACATTCCAAATGGTTGGGCATGACAAGGTGGCGGATTATGACCTCCCCGGAATTGTAGGCAATCAAGTGGTTCCGTGAAACCACATCAAAATACTCCTTGATGCCAGAGAGCCTCTCAGCACACTTGTTGTTTCCATACTTGAAATCAGGAAGCCAGACATCGATTACATCGAAGAGAAGTTGCATTGTTTCCTCAGAACAGTAAAGATTCGAGTTCCAGAGTTGCGTTACACTTGAGGTCTGATAGACTTGAGAAGCGAGGATAGTGTGAGTGTTTGGAATGGGGTCTCCTCCAACATAGTTGATGTTTAGAGCACCTTCTCTGAATAGTGCCTCAGCAATTGTGGCCAACCCCTCCGGTGCTATTGCTCTTCCAGAGTTTGGATTTGTAGAGATGTCATTGTTCTGGCAAAAGACACAGCCAAAGCAACAAGATGAAAAGAAGATGGTGCCACTGGGAACAAGGGGAGCCTCTTCACCTGTATGGAGAAATGCTGAAGATACTCTAGAGGCAGACTCAAGTTTGCACCATCCCTTCTCACCACGAGTTCTGTCTGCACCGCATTTCCGTTCACAGAAATGACAGTCAGCGAGTATCCTGTGTGCAAGCTCAATCTTCAGGTTCAGAAAGTTTCGCTCAGTAGACGATGTAGGACTAGGAGCTGCATCATTTGAATCAACCTTCTTTACAAGCTCTGTGAACTTCTTAGAGTCCTCCTTATGCACTCTCCAGAGCTCCTCCGTTGAGGAGTCCAGAGGTGCATCACACACCTGGGTCTTTGTCAATAGATACTTTGCAGTTCGCTCTTGGTCGATAATCTTCCGATATCTATAGAGACGGCGAACTACCTCAGGGTCATTCCATGAGCGCTTTGCATCAGGTCGAATTAATCTCCACATATCACTAACACAACAGCTAACTCAGGATAAAAGGGCTGTGAGAGAGCATCATATCATTGATAATGTCGAACTTTCCAGAAGGTGAGCAATTGTGGCAGCCAGAACGATGACACGATGCTTGAGCCAGAAATGTGTGATGTTTTGGTCACTCTCTAAGAGTTTCTTGGATGCAAGGAGGCCAGACTGAGAAGGAGGAGCTGTGGAAAAAACGCATCGCTCAGATATTATGTCCTCATTGACAAACCAGTCCTTGTACTCTTTCGCATGGTTCGGATTTCTCTCAGGATGATTGAAGTCGTCAAGCCGAAACCAGTTCAGTGCAAAGACAGCATCAGCATCTTGCAGAGCTCCCTCGAACTTGTTTTCGTCCTCAAACAATACATTAGAACACATCGACGTGTCCCGAGCGACCCTTCGTACTCTATTGAGGAACGAGAACTCAGGAGGAGAAATGAGCCGTACATTAGCACCAAAAGCTAGTGCTGCAATCAATAGACTGTGTGCTGGTGCAGGATTGACAAATGAGTTACCAAAAGCCCATGTCACCACAATTTGCTTTCCTGAAATACTTCCCAGATGAACTTCAAGACCTAAGAGAACAGTCAATGCATCCTGCCAAGCATAGACATCATCATGGAGACTTACAAGTGGGACTCCGGATGCTTGAGCAAACTGATTCGTGAGAACCCTTCCTTCTCCAAAAGTATCACTACTAGAGAATGCTGTTAGCAGAAGGTCCACCGCCTTACTTGACATCCTCACGGAATCAAGCATCGCATCTGTTGACATAGTTGCGACATTTGGCCATCCCAAGTCGATAATCTTATGATCAAGACGAGCCGCAGCAATATCAGTGACCTGAGCTTCGAGTGGCGATGCTCCATGAAAGATACGACCGATGACTTTGACTTTTTTGAGAGTTTCATGAATCACTGAAAACCCAGACGCCTCTATACTCTTAGCTACCTGAATGATGCTTTGAAGCATTGGTCTGCTGGGAAGTACATCGTTTGTCGGAGTCATCGCTATTCCACAGCGTATAACAGTCACTGATAATATATTTCCTACAGCACCATTTCTGGGTAAATCATATCAGGAGAGTTGAATTCAGACAAATAGGAGTGTTGAATATCATGCCAGTAAGTCCAATCGATTTTGGAAGATATGGCCATCCAGAGATGATCTCAATCTTTGAGGAGGAGTACAGACACTCACTCTGGCTGAAGGTCGAAGTCGCAGTCGCTGAGGCTCAGGCAGAGCTTGGTTTGATACCAAAAGAGGCTGCCAAAGATATCCAGAGTACTGCCAAACCAAACATTGTCACATTGGACCGAACAATGGAGATAGAAAGGAAAACCAAACATGATGTTGTTGCACTTGTCGAGGCAATCGCTGAGCTGTGCAAGGGCCCTGGTGCAAGGTGGGTCCACTTTGGTCTGACGAGTAATGACATCAAGGACACGACTCTTGGACTCCAATTGAAAAGGGCATTTGAGATTCTCATGCCTCAACTCGATACTCTCTGTGAAACTCTCAGTAAGAGGGCAAAGGAAACTGAGAATCTCCTGGCAGTAGGTCGGTCGCATGGTCAGCATGCAGTACCCATAACCTATGGTCTTAGGTTCGCAGTGTGGTTGGATGAGATAAGACGTCATAAAGTGAGATTGCAGGCGGTAAGGACTCGTTCAGTTGTTGGAAAAATCGCGGGAGCCACAGGCAGTCATGCGGCGTTTGGAGTAAAAGGGATTGAACTACAAAAGCATGTATTAAACAGCCTAGGATTAGGGGTCCCGGTAGCCACAACACAAATAATTCAGCGGGATCGCTTGGCAGAAACCATCACATCTCTGGCTAACCTCGCATCCAGCATTGACAAGATCTCGACAGACCTAAGGAATCTCCAACGCACAGAGATTGGAGAAACCTACGAACCATTCGCAAAGGAAAAACAGGTAGGATCATCTGCAATGCCCCATAAACGGAATCCAGTGACCTGCGAGAAGATCTCTGGAATCGCAAGGATTGTCAGGTCGCTCGTACCTCCAACCCTCGAGAATATTGTCAGCTGGGAGGAGCGTGACATATCACACTCTTCAACTGAGAGGTTTGTAGTTCCACAGACCTTCATCCTGACGGATTACATTGTGAGAGAGATTACGCGAATCTTAGATGGACTGACCATTGATGAGCATGCAGTGAGAAGAAACCTCAATCTTACCAAAGACGCTATCCTGAGCGAGCTTATTGTGAGTACTCTCATACAAGCAGGATTTGAACGCCCTAAAGCTCATGAAAAACTCAGGGCTCACAGTCAAGCAGCTTTACAGAGTGGGAAGGGGCTCATTGATGTTGTGAGAAGTGATCTAGACCTTAGAGACCTTCTGAAGGAAGGTGCGTTCGATGTTGAGAGGTATTACGAGAGCATAAGAGATGTTTCAAGAAAAATTGTTGATGAAGCTGTTTCTGAGTATAAGAAGACATTTCCTAAGTAGACAAGATGATATGAACGAATGATACAATGAGGAGTAGTGAATCACTGTGAAGAAACTTTTAGTCACATTGACTCCATCGGAGAGCAAGAGATTGATTGCAAAGGGGTTACTTGCCCTTGATCTCGTTCAGGAAGCCCTAGAGATTGGCTACCTCTGCATAACTTTGGGAACAACGTCAGGATATCTCGTTGAAGAGATTCTTGGCGAGTACGATAAGACTCGCCACATAGCTGGGATTATTGTTCCAAAAGGACTCTCAGTCACTGATAGAGAGACCAGAGCATTTGATGCCATATTCCATAGGGGAGAATATCTTGAGAACAAGAAGGTTATCGATGTTTTGGACAAGATGGGACCTGATGATGTCATCATAAAGAGTGCAAATGCCCTTGATGAGAACTATTTGCCTATAGTTCTACTTGCTAGTGACACCGGTGGCACTGTTGGATCGTTCATTGGCACTGCAGCTGCAAAGAACATCAAGGTGATTGTACCAGTGGGACTTGAGAAGTCAATACCAGTGGCTTATGAGGAGTTTTGTGGACAGTTTGGAATGGATGATTGGGATTACGCCATTGGAACACCAGTGGGAGCGATTGCTCTCACCGAGGGTATTGTCTTTTCTGAGATTGAAGCAATAGAGGTGCTCTTTGATGCTGGGGCCATACCTATTTCTGCGGGTGGAGTCAATGGCGCAGAAGGTTCAATAAGCCTATTCATTGAAGGTGATGATGACGAGATTGCACAGGCTTACGAGTTCTTCAAAGACCTCAAAGGAGAGCCACCATTCCCAAAGGTTGATCGAGTCAAATAATAAGAGAGAACCTGACCATGCAGAGTGACATTGTCATATCAACTGAAGGGCTTACAAAGATTTTCGAGAGAGGAAAGAAGAGAGAAGTGGTCGCCCTCGACAGCGTCGACCTAGAGATAAGACGCGGAGAGGTCTTTGGACTCCTGGGACCCAATGGCGCTGGAAAGACAACTCTCATCCGCATCTTAGTTGGACTACTCACGCCTACTGAAGGTTCAGCCAAGGTCCTTGGGAGAGATGTGGTCGAGGAGATTGATGAGATTAGGGAGAAGGTTGCACTCTTGCCTCAGGAGGCGGGCGTTTACGACAGGCTCACAGCACGTGAAAACTTAGTCTACTACGGAGGTCTCTATGGTATTTCAGAGGAGGCTTTGAACAAACGTGCAGATGACCTGCTAGACTTGGTAGGATTGCGTGATCGAGAGGACTATCAGGTCAAAGGTTTCAGTGGGGGAATGAAACGGAAGGTCCTTGTCGCTCGAGCGTTAATCATCGAACCAGAGATAGTCTTCATGGATGAACCGACCACGGGTGTGGACACACTTGGGGCACGGGTTGTTCGGAATGTTCTGAGGAGGCTCAGCTCTGAGGAGAAGCGGACAATAATTCTTACTACTCACGATCTCAATGAGGTTTCTGAGCTATGTGATAGAGTGGGGATTCTAAACGAGGGCAAGCTGGTGGCAGTAGGAAAACCCAGTGAGCTTGAGGAGAAGTTCAAGGCTGCAAATCTAGAGGAAGTTTTCACCGGTCTTGTAACTGGTGAGGGTGTCTATGGAGGTGTTGATAGATGAAGATACCCGCCCTTAATGTGAAGACAGTCTGGATGCTCAAGAAGGAGATTAAGGAGGTCCTACGTTCACGCTGGCTCATCCTCGGATTCATCATTAGCCCAATGTTTGCCTGGTTCTTCCAGGGAGCGTTCCTGTCGTTCATTGTTGCTCAGACCTCTGAGGAGCCAGAGATGGTCTATATCACGATTGAGGATGATGGGGTATGGGGAAGAACACTCTATGAACAAATATACGCAAACAGGGCAATATTACTCATTGACCCACTTGTAAATGTTACAAGAGCAGAGGGAGAAGCATTAGTTGCAGAAAAGACGGTATCAGTGTGGGTTTGGGTACCTGAAAACTTCACAGTCGAGTTAAATACTACAACCACCAGTACCATGGTCATTTGGGTGAATTCAGGTAACTTCAGAGCCCAGGCGGCAGCAGCTCGACTTGACAGATTTTCCAGGGATGTGATAGATTCTTTCATTGTGATTCGGGATTTAAATGTAAATTGGTATACAATATCACCAGAGGCTAATTATGGACACTCGTTAGCGATATTTCTTGTCATGCTCACATCAGTACTCGCACCAGCACCATATGTAGGAAGGTCCTTTGCTGGGGAGCGGGAGAAACATACTCTAGAGGCACTTCTGGTCGTGCCAATGAGTCGGCTCAAAATACTTGGCTCAAAGCTTGCAGCAGGACTTATCCTTCTCTTGATCTATTCATTATTCACTGCAGTTGGCATCCTTACCTACAACCTCTCGATTATACTGAGGGTTGCTAACTATCCCCCAGATATAAGAGACCTCAATATCAACATCTATACAGTGAATGTACAAACAATACCCCTCATTATATTCTGCCAGTTGCTTGTCCTCCTGTGCGCTATAGGGATTGGAATCGTCATTTCATGCCTGGCAAAAGACCAGGCAACAGCTGAGTCTGTCAACAATATGGTCATGTTGGTTCCTACCTTTGTGATTGGAATTCTAGGCTTTACTGGGAGTATCCTACAGTATAGTGGTGCTTTTGGATTCTTTATCCTGGCAATCCCATTCACTCACGCGATCCTGTTCCTTAATGCGGTTCTGAGTGGAGTTGGTACTCCAATTGGACTTCTTGGGAATGTGGCATATTTGATAGGATTCACAGTGGTATTCCTGATAATTGGTGCAAAGCTCTTTGAGCGGGAGGCGATCATCAACTAGCGAACAAGCCATTTTGGCTTGTTTTCTATACCTGCTCGCTCCATCAAGGCAACACTATGTTCCCTAGCATTCTCCATGACGGTCTGTTCATCAAGAGTCAGAAGATGTTTGTCTTGCATGAGGATTCTACCATTCACAATCACTGTATCGACATACTCACCATTACCGGAATAGACCAGATTTGAGACAGGATTAGTATGTGGCGTCAGACCCAACTCGTGTAAGTTGATGAGAATAATATCTGCAATCTTGCCTTTTTCTAGCGACCCAACCCTGTCATGAATTCCCATAGCAACTGCACCTCCAAGCGTAGCCATTTCAATTGCATCCTCAGCTGTAACAACTAAGGGGTCATTGACGTACGACTTGTGGATCAGTGCCGCAAGGCGCATTTCCCGAATCATGTCATATGTATTGTTTGAGGGACCGCCATCGCAACCTAGAGACACAGGCACTCCAGCCTGAAGCATCTGTGGGACCTTGGCGAAACCGGATGCCAGTTTCATGTTGCTGGCTGGACAATGGCTGATGTTTGACTTGCTATCAGCAAGGACCTTGAGTTCAGAGTCTTCGAAATGAATACCGTGGGCAAACACCATGTCTGGACCAAGAAGATCATGTTGACGAGCAAAAGTAGTAAGATTTGTGCCAAAGTTTTCCCTAACATATCGGACATCATCAATAACCTCACCAAGGTGCATAGTCATTCTCGTCGGTTTCTCACGAGTTCTTCTTGCTACATCTTTGAACAGCTCTGGTGTTACAGCACCAAGTGAACGTAGTCCATACCATACTTGTATCCGACCATTGGCTTTTCCATGCCACTTCCTATACATCTCATCAGTTTCGTTCAAGCCAGCTTCAGCATCTTCGACCATGCCAGGATACATAATGTCAGCACTATCTGCATATCCTGTAGAATCCATAATAATCTTGGAGAGAGCTCCTCGCATCCCTACTCTTTCAACAGCCTTCGCAATCCCATCAAAGCCATATCTTGTGTGTATCATACATTCTATGAAGGAGGTTGTCCCAGTTCTAATCATCTCAGCCATACACAGCTCTGCAGAAACTCGACCATCATCCTTTGTGAAATTGCCTTGAAGGACCCAGACATATTTCTTGAGCCAGTCAACCAAAGAAACATCATCAGCACAACCTCTGATGAGCGCTTGTGCAAGATGTGTGTGAGTGTCAATAAGTCCGGGCATGACTATCTTGTTACTGGCGTCGATAACTAGGTCAGCTTTCTGACCTTTGAGCTCCTTAGTCTTTCCAATATCTAAGATGGTATCGTTCTCAATATAGAGGGACCCTTTTTCGATAATCTCACGTTTTGAATTTAGAGTGAGAATGTAACCGTTCTTTATGAGAATTGATTTGGGTTGCAAGAGCTGTGGCCTCCATGCAGAAGAAGTATCCGCTCTCGCGTGTCATAACACTTACGGTATATTCAGACTAATCAGCAATCTGGAATTTGATCTCTATTTTCAGACCTTGGTCCGCCTTACCCTTTACTCTATCCTTCACTTCGGGTGAACATCCATACTTCTCAGCAAGTCTTCTGACAAGGTGAAGTCCAACTCCACCATATCGACGAGTGGGTTCAAAGAGCTCTGATTTTTTGTCATCACTCAATCCAGGACCATTGTCAGACACACTCAGCAAGAATGTCTTACCTGAGACCTTGCCTTTGACTTGTACTACTTTCTTGTCATCAGACATAGGATTGTGAACAACAGCATTCTCTAGCAGATTCCAGACCAGTTGGCTCAATGCTTGATCAGCAAGCACCATAGTCTTGGGAGGAAGTTTTCCAGTATCCACCCGCACACCTCGCTGTTTGAACAACAACTCAGACTCTGCACTAATCACGTAACTAATATCTACAGGACTGAGAGGTTCTGTCTTTGCTTCTTCTGCCTTACGAACCTTCTGAATAAGCTCGAGGCATCGAAGAGCACCATCCATAACATATCTTTTTGATCTCATAATCTGTTCAGGTGATGAGTCCTTCTCAAGAAAGTCACCACCAGCCAGAATCAGTTGCAGTTGATTCCCAATATCATGGAGTAGCAAGTCAAGAAGGAAGTATATCTCAACCTCCGCCTTTTTCATCTCAGAGATGTCAGTAAAAATTGCTATACTGCCCAAGAATTCACCGTCAGGACCAAGAAATGGTGATGCTGAAACCATAACTGGAATAGTCCCTCCAGATTTGTGCTTGAGCATAGCCTCATAATGCTCTATCTTCCCCTTTTTACGCTCCTCCATTTTTTCATGCACTCTGTTCTCTGTCCATCCATGGAGTATTTCAGTGATAGGGATTCCGATTAGAGTCTGAGGGTCATCACAGCCCATCATTTTGCATAATGCATCATTGGCGAGAACCATTACACCATCAGCATTGTCTACACCCAGTCCAGAGTCCATTGTTTCAATAAGTGACCGGTATCTATGCTCGCTCTCTCGCAGGGCATATGCACTTCTTTTCTCATCAGTAATGTCAATAAGTTGAGCTACTGTCTTTATCTGACCATCACGGCTTCTTATTGTTCCAACATTCATTCGAATATCCACAACTTCACCATCTTTACGGACCACTTTGAACTCATAGACAGAGGGAACACTCTCACCCTTTTGCCTTCTAACGTATCTCTCTGCTACCAAATCTAGACTATCGGGATGTAAGAACTCTCTAAAGTCATGGCCGAGGAGTTCACTTCGACGACGACCAAGAATGTCACACATTTTATCGTTGACGTACTCAAACTTGTAATCATTACCAACAATGATGATACCACTGAAGCTATAGTAGTCCACTAAAAACTCTAGAATTTCTTTCCGATCTAGTACTTTTTCTTCTGCAGCTACTCTTCGACTTAAATCGATGATATATACAACAAACCCAACAACATTGCCATTTTGAACTACTCTATCAGTATATACCTGAGTAGGGACTCTCACCCTGTCACCACGAACCACACGCAATGAGATTGAGGTCGGAGTTTCACCGTTGCTCAGTAGTTCGAGACCTTGATCTACCAAATCCTGCTGTTCTGGAGCAACAAGATCATGGACTGTGACTCCCTTCTCGAGCGCACGGTCATCAAGTTTCAGTAGATCGAGGGCTGCACGATTTGCATAGTGGAGAATAAACTCCAAATCGAACTCGAGAACAGGAATATGCATGGAGTCAGCTACTTCTCTAAATGACTTCCTATCAGGGGACACCTTTCGCTCATAAGAATCTCTCATAGTCCCACATCGATGTCCATTGCTAACTCCAAACCGCGCAGTTGGTAGTATTGGGCATCTGGTTCGACGAAAAGTGTGTTCATATATTTTAGTTAGATGTATTCGACCAAAGGCAACAACTTAAAGTGGCAAGTGATAAAATGAGCGGGTTGAAAATTCAATCGGAGAGACTGCCTATTGAAGAGCTTCCTTGCAATTGACCTCCATAAATGCACTGGCTGTAGAAACTGTGAGTTGGCCTGTTCTGCTAAAAATGTCAAATCGTTCAATCCAAGAAGGTCGAGAATTCAGATTCTCAAGGACGAACCAAGAAACCTCATGGTCCCAATGGTTTGTCTTCAGTGTGAGGAGCCACTCTGTGAACAAGATTGTCCAACTGGTGCAATTTCCTATAATGAGAAAGGAACTTTGTTTGTCAATAGTGATGTGTGTATTGGTTGCATGAATTGCGTGACAGCATGTGTCTACGGAGGAATTGAGATTGATCCAAAGACATTGAAGGCTGTGAAGTGTGATTTGTGCTGGGGAGACCCTGCATGTATCAAAGCTTGTGATTATGGAGCGATTAGTCTTGTCGAAGCTGGAAAAGAGGGTTACAAAGCAAGAAGAGAGGGTATAGATCTTGCCTTTCAAACAATTGGGATGACAACTGGGGAGGTGGTTGAGTGACATTCCCATACAAAGGATACGCGGGATATTACCTAGACATAGACCTTACAAAAGGCAAGGTGCACAAGAAAGAGCTGGAAAAAGATTGGGCAAGACTCTACTTGGGTGGCAGTGGAGTTGCTGCAAAGATTTTATGGGAAAGGA
>LRSL01000095.1 GCA_001563335.1 Candidatus Thorarchaeota archaeon SMTZ1-45
ATATGACAGCACTTACCTTGGAGCAACTGACTCTGTCACTCTCGATGGAACTGCAATGACCTGGGATAGTGTGAACTCCTGGTTTGATTTGCCTATATCACAAGCCTCAGTAGGCCTCTGGCAATATTTCGTTAACTCCTCCTCTGATGGAACCTATGGAATCACAGCACTCAACCTCAACTCACAAAGTGTCAGTGTGATTTGGGATAGAATTGTCGTACAGAGTACTGTGGTCGACGATGCAAGGGTTGACATATCTTCTAATGCTGAGATTCGAGTGACATTATTGCTGGAGTATGACAGTACCTTCCTTGGAGCTGGTGACTCTGTTATCCTCAATGGCACTTCAATGATTTGGGATGGTGTCAACTCATGGTTCGAATTAATAGTGAGTCACTCTTCTGTTGGTTCGTGGACTTACTTTGTGAACTCAAGCTTGGATTCAACCTATGGAATTAGTTTGTTAAATCTAAATGGAAACAGTGTCAGTGTGATTTGGGACAGACTGCAGGTCCTTTCATATTCTGTTGGTGATGCGCGGGTCAATATTGGTGATAGTGTAGATATTGATGTTTCACTAGTCTATGATTATGATAACACACCAGTGTCAGATGGTACAATCACTGTGAATGGGATAGCAGCAACTCATCAAGGGGCTGGCATTTGGAGATTTACTGACTCTGAAGTTGTAGTTGTAATGAACACCTATGACGTAGTAGCCAGTGTAGGAAATACATATGGGCTCACCATTATAGACCAAAACTCTCGATCAATGAATGTAATCTGGGATCAATTAATAGTCATAATTGGTGTTGACGATGCTTCCTCATTGAACGGTCATCAGGCTAACTTCACTCTCACAGTGACATACGACTATGATGATGTTGTCTGCACAACATATCAAATCGTGATTGACCGGAACGCATCGTGGTGGCATACATTCCTCGATGCCAACGTGTCCCTCTTTGTTGATAACAACACTAACACTACATACTTATACAATGCAAGCCTTGTGTCAGGGGAATCTACGTATGGCATAACTGCGTTCACTACGAACACCTTGCAGGTGACCTGGTCTTTAGCTCCTAATGAGATTCCAGTGAATGATTCAAGTCCTGTTCTCACAAACGGTGATGATACTGACTATCTCTTTGCTCGATATCGTTACTATGTGATAACCTCATCAGTAAGCGACCTTGATGGATACGCTGACATGAGCTATATAGAGTTGACACTTTATTCTGATGATCAGCTAACTCAATACTGGATAATCCGATACACCGTTGGTACCGGTATATTCTCTGTAGAGACTGGTGGGACGAATGTGGTTATTGGTGCTATGTCTAGCGCTGTAGGTGTTGGTAACACACTCACCATAACTTGGTGCATCAAGATTGGTTGGAATCATCCAGACATTCTAGACTCTGACATCAATCAGTATATTACTGACGGAACTGCCAGTGACTCCGATTTCTATGAGACCAATTGGAATGTTGAAACTCGTCTAGATTATTCAATCGTCCCAGCTCTGTCTGATGACCGTGGAGATGTCAACACTGCAGACTTGATAGGTTCAGGTTCTGTCACGTACTATGGTTCAAGTCTAAGTCCTCTCTCCAACGAAACTGATGTTTGGGTTGTTCACGATCTTGCTGGGTCCTGGAGTGGAGAGCTCGTGGCTGGCAGTTTCAGCATTTCCACTATCGGATCTGCATCAATAGTCCGAATGAACACCTACACATTCAAGATTGTTGTTGAGGGTACTGGTGCAGTTGGCACAGACCTCTATTACACAACTAGTCTTACTGATACTTTCATTACAGACAGAATTGAGATATACGAGGCTGGGATTGTTGACAGTCGAATTAATATTAACTCGGATTGTGAGGTCTGGTGGAGAGCAAGATACGAGTACGATAGCACTGAGATACAGAGTGGATTGATCATCGAACTCAATGGGTCAAGAACACTCGTTTGGGATGCTGGTAACCTCTACTGGAGGTGGCGAGAAACTTCAATCAGTCCTAGCTTTGCTGGATTCGAGATCGCCACTGCTAGTGAATCGACATATGGGTTAACAGCATGGTTTAACACAACTTCTGCACAACAGGCAATTTGGGACTCCCTCGTCATCACAATAACCGATCCTATTGACCAAAGAATTAATGTTGGTGCAAACGCGAGTGGTATTTTTGTCAGTGCAGTCTATGCATTTGATGGGGCTCCCTATGATGGAAATCTCATTTTGAACAATACTAACTTCCAATATTCATCTCCGCAGATTCAAGGGTATACAGTGATTAGTTGTTCTGGCGACTCATATGATATCACTGTAATCGGAATCAATGATGAAGCATTTTGTATTTGGGATAGAGTCTTGATCGTTTCAGTCAATGCTGATGAGATTTATCATGACCCGAACGATGATGTTATGATAACTATCGAGCTCCAGTATGAATATGATGGTCTGCCAGTTACAGCTGGTACGTTCGAAATTACTAGCTATCCTCTTGCTCACATTGGTTTAGGAGTCTGGGAAGCGCAGATCACCATAGTCACATTTCAAACCATTGACTTTAATGATCTGACAATTTGCAATGCAACACTCTATGGAATCAACGAATACAACATGAATAGTAATACTGTCACTGTATATTGGGACCGTCTTGGTTTCTATCAAGCTGCAGTGGGTGATGGCAGAATCAATGTTGGGACTTCAACCACTATCCAATGGAGTGTGCAGCTAGAATATGCCGGTATTTCAATCACATCTGGACTAACGGCTCTTATGACTGGTGATATTGCACTCACACCCTCAGCTGGTGTCTATACTGGCTCTGTTAGTGAGAGCATTGTTGGAAGTATTACTTACAGCATTCTGAGCGCTTCACTCGGAGAGATCAGTCAGTTCAATCAGAGTGTATCTGATATCACTGTTATTTGGGATCAAGTCTTGCTGACTTCTATCATAGCCACAACTCTATCACTAGACGTTGGCACTTCGACTGAAATTCGAGTAACGTTGGTATACGAGTTCGATTCTGCTGAGGTCACTGATGGTATGGTCTATATGAATGACAATGGAGCTTCTATAGCAATGACCTATAACTCAGCTGGAGGATACTGGAGTGCTTCAGTTTCAAAGAACACAGCGGGCAACTACAGCTTCACAGTTGATAGTGTATCAGGAAATGCCTATGGAATCACAGCGCTTGATACAGATGATTTGAGCGTGGAGGTTGAGTGGGTTGGAGCACCTGGATTTGTACTTGACACAATGACACTGATGATTATTGGTGGTGGAGCAGGTATCGGTTTACTTGGTGTGGCAATAATTGCTTCACGACGAAGGAAGGGTGGAGTTGTTACTGATCTTGCTGCAATCGAACCTAGCGACCTAGAAGTTACTGAACCGGTCGAAGCAGAAGTTCCTATTGAACCGGAAATTTCCGAACCTGAGGTTGAAGAGATTGAACCCTCGGAGCCGGAAACAGTAGAGGAGCTGGAGATTGAAGCTGAAACAGTCGCTGAAGCAGTTGAACCTGAGGAGGTTGAACTTCCTCCGTTTGATGAAGAACTTGCTGAGCTAGAAATAGAAGAACCGGTCATTGAGGCGGAGCCTGAACTAGAGGTTGATGAAGTACCTGAAATCATCGAGGAGCCTGTCATTGAACCTGAAGCAGAACCTGAATATGCTGATATCCCAGAGGAGTTCATTGAACCTGAGCCTGTTGTCGATCTGACAAAATTGACTAAGAAGGAACTCCTTGATCTCATCCCAGATGACATTAAGGAAACCACATCGCCCAAGGAACTCAAACGACTAACGAAGCAGGAACTGATAAGCCTAGTCGAATCCTTCAAGAGCTCTAAAGATTAATTTTCGTGAACAGGGAGATCAAGACCATGAGCTCCCAGTTGCTTACGAAACCTTTTCATGAGATGATATTACGACTAGGTAGTCATGCCAGGGCAAACAATAACCAGCTCAAAATGCAATAGATGCAAGAGAGTGATAGTTCCTCCAAGAGAAACCTGCCCATACTGTGGAAAAAGTGCAGGTCTTATGGAAACGTTGGAATTACCACCTAGAGGAGTCATTCAAAGTCACACGACTCTTCGTATGCCTCCAGAAGGTTTCAAAGCCCCTCTCTCAATGGCGCTCGTTGAACTTGAACAAGGCGCTCTAATTCTATGTCTAGGTAGTGAGCAATCATCACTACCAATCAATATCGGAGATACTGTCGATATTGAACTCGACTCTCAAGAAAGATTCTGTTTCCGAGTCGTTTCCTAGAACTTAGTGCACTGGAAGGTATGTATTTTAGCATGTGTTCTATTAGCAAGTCTAGGTTTCAGCAATGGTTGACTATCTTTCAAATGTACTTTGGACTGAGGATGAAATCAACTTTAGAAAAGAAGTGCAGGAGTTCTGCGCTGAAGAGATTGCACCAATCGCGGATGAGATTGATAAAGGTCCCTATCCCAGAGAGCTTCTTCGCAAAATCGGAAAGGTAGGATATATGGGTGTTCACCATGACAGGTCGGTTGGTGGAACAGAACGTGGTCTCTCCTATGAGATCATAGTTGCTGAGGAAATCTCTGCTGTCAATGGTGGTCTCGACATGGCTCGAATGGCATCCACCACTCTTTACGGTATGCCTCTTGCTCGATTTGGTACCGCTGAACAGAAGAAGAAGTACCTTGAACCAGTTGTAGCTGGAGATAAGATTGGTTGCATTGGAATAACTGAGCCCGATGTAGGCAGTGACACTGCTGGAATGAAGACGCGCGCTGAAAAGGATGGGGATGATTGGATTCTCAATGGTGAGAAGAGGTTCATCACTAATGGAAGCCAAGCTGACTATATGTGTGCCTTTGCCATCACCAATCCTGATGTGCACTCCAAGGATGGAATGTCTGCGTTCATAGTAGACACAACCACGGATGGCTTCAGTGTGGTCCAGGACCATGATCTTCTAGGGATGAAGTCTGCAAGAGTTTCTTGGTTAAAGCTTGAGGATGTCCGTGTACCAGGTAACATGTTACTTGGTAAGCCTGGTGAAGGCTTTCATATTCTGATGGATGAATTGGACTCTGAAAGAACTGCTATCGCAGGCGAAGCTATTGGATATGCTCGAACTCCCTATGAAATCGCAGTCAAGTATGCAAACGAACGTCATCAATTTGGAAGACCAATTCGAGCATTTGAGGGTGTAAGCTTCAAAATCGCTGATATGGCCATGAAACTTGAAGCTGGTCGTGCACTTACACTTACTGCTGCACGAATGTATGATCGTGGCGAGAATATCACTAAACAAGCTTCTATAGCAAAACTATACACAACCGAAGCAGCTATACAGATTACTAATGACGCAGTCCAAATTCTTGGTGGAATGGGGTACACCACCGATTATCCTGTGGAACGATTCCTTCGCGATGCACGATTGATGACAATCGGTGGAGGAACTGCAGAGATTCTACGCTTCTTAATACAGAGAGAGGTCTTCAAAGAATTTTTCCCACTTTGAAAAATTAAAGGCTGAAGAGGATCATTCCCACGCGTCCTCACGAATTCAATTGATTCACAAAATATTTCTTCATCAACTCATTTGGTAGCGGATGATGGGGTATCATTAATGGGTGTACTTGAATATCTTCTAGTCTATACTGAATCTGGTCTTCCAATCTATAGCAAGTGCTATGGTACGTTCTGCAAGACAGCCTTTAGGAATCCAGAGCTGCTCTCAGGTTTTTTGTCTGCTCTTCAAACATTACCACTTACAATTTCTTCAGAACTAAGTCTTGAAGCTGTGAAGCTAGGTCCCACACAGATGCGCTTCTCGAAATCAATACCGAGCGGCCATTCAATTGTTGTAGGCATGGGTGAAGACAAGCCTGAGGTCGCTGAGCGGATTTTCGAAGATATATCAAAAATACTGGCGGCAGATAGATTCCTTAATGTTGATTGGTCATATATCACATCTGACATAATGAACGATTTTGAGAAAGTGTTGCTGAAGTCAACCCTTGTAAATGCATTGAAGGATCATGGTGGATTTGAAGACCAGTGCTCTCTGGGAGACCAGTGTCCTATTCATACGAATGCTCTACTCTATAAGACCCGCCGTGAGAAAGTATGGAGTCTTATCAAGGGCAAATACGCTGCATTGCGAGAACGTATGCGAAGCAAAGAATAATTGGAAGGGGCTCACCCCCTCCCAATTTCTAGTTCTTGACAATTGCAATAATTCGGTACATGTCGCCTACAATCTGGATTGTAGCTGTGAAGTTGTCGTTCACATCAATATCATTGAGTAATGTATACCAATCTGCCAAGCTCATCCAGTTTCGAGCCCCCTCAATGAACGGGTATGTGGAGTTATCAGTCCGTAGAACTATGTGAGTGTCACCACCGTCAACATATGAAGTCTTATTGACAACATTAGCTGTGATATTGAACACCCCTGTGGGCTCAGGTTCCACAGTGCCACCAAGGAGTTCTACGTATGCTGTGCGGACTGAGTACACAAGCTCTTCACCTGAGAGTGTTCCTCCTAAGGGGACCCACACAAAACGATCTATGTTTGAAGCATCCACCATCCCCAGTGCATGGAGCCGCATATTAGTTGCAGTATATTCCTCGAGATCTTCATCATAATAAGTATCTGCCCAATAGATAGGAGTGTACCATGTCCACTTGGTAAGTGATGAATTGATGACGACTGGGTAGAGTAAAGGCATCGCACCATAGTAATCGCCACTTGCTGGTTTTCCAATGTCTGCAACTACATTAGCAGCAGCAGCGTCTCCACTAACATAACCTTCAGCACTAAGGTCATGATAGTAGACAGCATCCTTCGTTGCTCTGAAGACCCCTGCTAGTGTTCGAGTGGCTGTGATAGGATGAACTGCGATGAACGCCTCAACTCGGTTTGTATCAGGATTAACGATGTATCGGGTGTCTTCAGTGATCTCCAGTCTATCATTCGATGGTGCAATGAACCAGAGTAGTCCTCCTGCAAATAGATCGAAACCATCACCACGGCGATATTCTCCCCACCTGGTGATTTGACGTTCAAGCCATTCTTCTGCATATGCTTGTGTTATCCAGTCGGGAGTATTTTCAATTGTGTCATAGCTAAAGACTGAACCATTCTCTGCGTATACTATTGGACCACTTGCTCTCTCAACAAAGTCAAACCCAATTGGAGTTCTCGTCTGGACATATACCATAGCACCAGAGGGATCCCAAGTTGGATATGCGTACTGATAACTAGCTGTCATATCATTCAAGTAATTGCCAAACTGAATGTTCTTGTCCCAGAATAAACCCTCTCCCACAGGAATGGTCGTTTCTGAAATAAGATGCGGTTCCACTGATTGTGGGTCATTTGCATCAACTACGATGAATCCTTTGATATAGTTCTCAGCCAGAACATTCGTTGATACAATAGTACAAACCCATACAAGTGTCCCGTTTGGATTTGTAGTTATATGTGCAGCTGCAACCTCAACATTGGAACCAAATGGTGAAATGTGCTGACGGGCGACGTATTTAGCATATTCTTCTGTGACCAATCTCACCTTGTCATCCGGGATTGTGCTATTGAAGAGATCTTCATCAGTCACAATTATCATGGAGTTGAAATACTCTGCATTGGACACGTCTGAAGTCCAACTAATTATTCCAGAGAAGATTGGCATAATGATCAAAATGATCAAACCAATACAGGTGAGTGGCACTCTAATGCCTTCGAGTACTTCCTCAATACGTCCTCCACGAAAACCACTGGAAACCACTAAAAGAGCTGCAAAGCTCATTATTAATGTAATAATTGCCCAAGGGAGCGTGGAAACAAGTAGCAAACAGATGATAACCCATGCTGCAGTTCCCCAAATTAATCGGAATGGAAGCCATTTGATTAGTCTATTTGGCCTCAACAATTCTTGTCTAAATGGGATGGGTATGGCATGAACTATCAGACTTATCATAAGAAAGACTAGTACGTTCATTAAATGACCTCTCAGAAGCTGTCTATTGCGTGTTGAAGATTGATGCCTTTTAGTGTTTTCCAGTAAGAACTTACAAGACTCATTTTTTCTTCTTATACCAAGGGACCGCTCCACCTGCTTTGAGAATCTCTAACATTCTCTCTGGTAGAGGTTTTCCATGAATAGTCTCTCCTTTCCCTTTTACAGTCAGTGTTCCTTTCAAGAGGTTGACAATCACAATCTCTCCATCCTTGATGAGTTTTGAAATATTTGGTATTGTAATTAGGGGCAGTCCAATGTTGAACGAGTTTCTATAGAAAATCCGAGCGAATGATTCAGCCACGATGCAACTTATACCACTATGCATGAGCACTTTTGGTGCCTCTTCACGAGATGAGCCACCACCAAAATTCCTTCCTGCTACTATGATGTCGTTCTCTTTTACTTTTGATGCAAATACAGGTCTTCGTATCTCGAAAGCATGTTTTACCATTTCATCATAATCAAGGAGGGTTAGATACTGTCCCTGAATTATCTGATCTGTGTTGATATTGTGGCCAAAAACCCATGCCCGTCCACTGATATTACTAAAATCCTTGCCCATGACCTATACTCTCCTCGGGTCAGTAATCACTCCTTTAAGGGCACTAGCAGCAACCGTTGCTGGTGAAGCGAGATATATCCGAGAATCAGGATGTCCCATCCTTCCTTTGAAGTTTCGATTTGTACTTGATATGCAAACTTCCCCCGCTCCCAGTACTCCGAGATGTCCACCCACACAAGCACCACATGTAGAGTTTGTGACAATTCCCCCGGCTTCCATGAGGATCTTGATGATTCCACGTTCCAATGCCTCCATGTAAGTTGCTTTACTTGCAGGTGTTATTATGAGTCGAACACCTTCGTGCACCTTCTTGCCCTTGAGGATTTCTGCCGCCATTATCAAGTCACCAATTCTGCCATTTGTACATGAACCAATGAACGCCTGATCAATTGGAACACCCGCGACCTCAGCAACAGGTTTTCCATTTGTGGGCAAGTCGGGTGGTGCGACAATTGGCTCAAGAGGGTCAGTATGAAGATCAAAACGCAGAATATCTACAAACTCTGCATCATCATCACTTGTGACTTCTTTCCATTTCTTTGTGGGAGCATAATCCTCCATCCAAAATTTGACATCCTGATTGATAGGCATGGGAGCGCATTTTGCTCCGGCTTCGACGCTCATGTTACACATAGTCATTCTCTCGCCAACGCTCATGGTTTCAATTGTTGAACCATGAAACTCCAGAGACTGATAATTGGCTCCATCTGGACCTAGTTCATTGATTATCTTCAATATCAAGTCCTTACTCATTACACGCTCTGACATCTCTCCCGTGATTTCAATCTTCAATGTTTCAGGGACTCTGAACCAACATTCTCCAGTAGCTAAGATGAGTGCTGTATCAGTAGCAGCGAGACCGGTGGAGAATGCATTGAATGCTCCATAAGTTGTGGAGTGAGAATCGCTTCCAATAATAGTGGCACCTGGAACAACAAGTCCTCTCTCAGGAAGAACCTGATGCGAAATGCCACAGTCCACATCACAGAAATTTACAATTCCCTGTTCTTTCACGAAATTCCTATTTCTCCTATGTATCTCTGCGCTATTGATATCTGATGCAGGTGCCCAGTGGTCGTTAACAACAAGAACTCTATTTGGGTTCCACACTTTCTTGAAACCCATCTCTTTCAAAATTGGAATAATCCTGGAGCCTAAAACCTCATGAACCATTAATAGATCGACTCTAGCTTCAATCACCTCTCCTGCACTAGCTTTTCCATCATTTGTGTGGCTAGCCAGAATCTTCTCAGCTATTGTCTTTCCCATGAGCTCACCCCATTTTTCTAATTATCTCATTTGTCACCTGTTTAGTTGTTGAAGGTTTCACTTTGGACCACCTACCAAGACATAGGTCCATAGTTCTTATTTTCCCTTCACGTAAGACCTCTTCAATTGATTCTCGAATTCGCTTTGCGCATCCTAATGGTATTTTATCATTATACTTCTTACTCAACCATTCAAACATCATAGCTGCTGAAAGTAGTGCTGCGATTGGGTTTGCTTTTCCAGTTCCAGCAATATCTGGTGCTGAACCATGAACTGGTTCAAACATTGCTCTCTCAATACCAATATTGCCCGAAGGTGATACACCAAGACCTCCCTGCAATGCGCCTCCAAGATCGCTTATTATGTCTCCAAAAGCATTCGTTGTCACTACAACATCATAATACTCAGGTTTTCTGAGCACCATAAGTGTCCAAGCATCAACATATGCATAGTCTCTTGTTATCTCTTTGAATTCTTTTCCGACCTTATCGAAGGACTCTCGAAAGAGTTGACACCCTGCAAGGAGGTTGCTCTTATCGACACATGTTACACGTTTCACATTATCAATAGGAGCTCCAGTCCTTTCCTTTGCATGTTCAAAAGCAAATCTCGCAACTCGCTCAGAGCCCCTAGCTGTAATCAACCTTAAATCATAGGCAAAATCCTTGTCAGGTCTCTTGATTCTTCCTCTTGCTGGATAATATAACCCTTCCGTGTTTTCACGAACAATGACCATATCAATGTCTTCTGGTTTCTTGTCAGCCAAAGGCGTTGGTACGCCCTCATATAGTTTCACAGGTCGAACATTAGCAAATAGTTCCAATTCCTGACGAAGCCCAACAACAATACTATACCCTGCAAGATTTCCATCAGGCCGTCTAACGGTCTTTCCATCTAGTCCTTTTGCGCCAATTCCACCAAGTAGTATTGCATCTGCCTTAGTCCTAGTGAAATATTCAGCCTGTTCTGACCATTCTCGACCTGTCTTAAGGAAATAGTCACCACCACATTCAAACTCATGAATTTCTAAAGCAATTTCATCAACTGTTACAATAGCATCTTCAATTACTCTTCTAACCTCTGGAATGACCTCTCTCCCAATGCCATCACCTGGTAATATAACAATCTTGTAGATGCGACCCATTTGATTCACCTAGTAACTCCCTAACCAGCCAAGATCTTTCCCTTTGTCATCAATCAGATATACCCTTGTTTCTAATCTCTCACCATCTAAAAAATGAATTATGCATCGAATGATGAATTTACGATTACACTTTGTGCACTCAACTAGCCAGTTCTCCTCCACCTCTAAGTTGCCTTTGTCTGGGATTTGGTTTTCTGTTGGAGGTTCTATGAGTTTGAGCTCTTGTCCACCGCACTCATATGTACACTCTTTCAATGCTAATGGTTCCATTCCTCTTCTTCCAAGAGCAACATATACCTGATTAGGCAGTTCATCCAAAGACCGGTCCCCAGTCAAATAATTCACCTCCATCGAACTCGTAACCAGTACGGATAAATGAGATGGTTGTTACGAAAACATCATGCGACTCGTCACATATTCGAGGTTGGGTGTCCCTTCTATTGGTGTAGAATTGGAATCTGGTATTCTCGACATCCCCGATTCTGCTTCCCATTTTGGTAGAAAATATCACGTACGAGGACATAGCTTTCCTACAACAATGATGGACCTTTTGAACTGGGAATCAGGAGTCGATGTGGTACGCCAAATTGTACAAAGATACAAGAAAACCCCTATTGGTGAGCGAATAATGACCCGTCCTCTGAGTTCTGTGACTCTTGAGGCACCGATATCACGTCCGGGTAAGATTGTGGCATTAGGGAAAAACTATCTAGATCACGTTGAAGAGACCGGTTCGGATGTACCTGAATTTCCTGTCGTTTTTGCGAAATTTCCCTCAAGTGTCATTGGTCCAGATGATCCAGTTCCAATTCCAGAGGTTTCATCTATGATTGATTGGGAGGTGGAGTTAGGTGTTGTCATTGGGAAGACTTGCAGAAATATCAGTGAGAAGAAATCACTAGATTTTGTTGCAGGATACACAATCATCAATGATGTATCTGCCCGCGACCTACAGCTAAATGATGGTCAATGGGTGCGTGCTAAATCACTTGACGGATTTTGTCCCATGGGCCCTTGTATCGTTACACAAGATGAACTTGGTGATGCCTCAAAGTTGAAGATGCACACAAAAGTGAATGGGGTTATAAAACAGGAGTCTTCCACCTCCAACATGATGTTTAATGTTCGAAAGATAGTTTCGTATCTGTCCAAATCATTCACTCTCGAACCTGGGGACATAATTGCGACAGGTACGCCATCTGGTGTTGGTTTTGTGAGAAACCCTCCTGAGTTTCTGAAACCTGGTGATAAAGTAGAGCTCTTTATTGAAAAGATTGGTTATTTGCGAAATAAAGTCATTCAGTAGATTTTGAGAATCTTACACGAATTCTCTGTTAGAAGCCTACAGCATCATAGGCTATCTGCTTTATCTAGAGCATCCTGCGCTTCTTCAAACTCGAAAAGTCTCTTATGAGCTCGATTAAGCATTTCCCAGACTTCTTTATCCTTTGGCTTTAGTTTTAGATATGCCTTACAAAAAATCTTCACATTCTCCCAATCACCAAGCGCTTCGTAACATCTTGCACCGTAATATAATGCTCTCTTGTGATTCATCCTAGGACCTGCTAACATTTTGAAAATCTCAGCAGCTGCTGTATATTCCCCGTCATCGAAATGTGACTTTGCCTCATCAAATCTAATCTCCATCTCGCTAAATTCTGGGATTCGTGAGGAATATGATGTAACCATCGTAATTGCGCTACAACATACTAAAATTGTAATCAAAAGAATAGCCATCCCCATGGTCATTACTGGGTCCACGGCGATGAAACCCTGTCCAGCAAGAATGGAGATGATGAGACCTCCAATAAATATGATAACAACAGCAATACTAACATATTTTGGAGGTAGCATTCTCATGCTTTCCTCATCATCAGCAAACTGAGACATCATAAGTAAACGAGTATTTAGACTGCTTTTAGGTCTGGCGAATCAATCAATATTGCTGATACCGAGCTCAAGACTCTCTAGAACTGCTTTCCTCAAGCTGTTTTTTCTTATACTCTACATTCTCTCTTCTAGATGTAAGTCGGTTCCTTGCAACATTGATCCATTGATTGACCATCTTTCTAAGTTCTGGATTCAGCTCAACAGCAAGCTCAGCGTATGCAATAGCTTTCTCATCATCTTCTTCTATAAAATGAGCATTGGCTTTGTTATAGAATGCTTCAGCATAGTCTGGTTTGAGTGCCACCGCTTGTGTGTAGGCTTCAATTGCTGCTTCTCCATCTGCGAGTCGTGAATGACAGTTCCCAATATTGTTCCATGCTTCAGCATCATCTGGATTGATCTCCAAAGCCTCTTCGTAGCATTCTCGAGCAGCCTCAAAGTCTTTCATAGCATAGAGTGCTGCACCTTTATTGAACCAGATTTCAAAAATGAAGTTGTCAATAGATAGAGCTTCATCATATGCCTTGACAGCTTCTTCATATTTTTCTGCTTCTGCTAAGGCATAACCTAGATTGTACCAACCTTCAATAAGATCCGGTCTTTCTTCGACTAGTTCATTTAGAACCTCAATTGCTTTTTCAACTAGGTCCGCTTCTATGAATCTTAGAGCTTTGTTCAACTTCTCAATATCATTGTCGGACACAGTAACCAAGTATCCCATCCCTTAGTGAGGAATAAGGATTCCGGAGTGGACTCATTCAGATTTTATTATTCTTCGAGCCATTATGGACATGATCACGCCAATCCATGCAATGGATTGTGATATTAAGGTGAGAACATCGGTAAGAGCGTCCATACCTCCAGCTAGGTATGCTTCCACCAGCATAATGATTAGTCCTATTAGACCTATACCAGCACCCAACCCTATTACAAACCTCGCTGTTCTAATTCGACTCAATGCTATTAGTATTCCACCTAATATCACTGCTATACCTCCTAATGAGGCTATATATAGTAAGATTGTCAGAATTAGTGTTACAGCTTCAGCTGACGCAGGAAAGTAGAGATCTGCATAAGCGGCAATATCTGCAATAAAACCAATGCTTCCAACCCAGCCTACTTGGAATAACAATATCCCTCCAATGAGGGCAAAAGCAACAGAGAGACCGTTTCTCATCCTATCACCAGCTGAATTAATGAAAAAAACCAGTTTAATTCTCTTTCTCATCAGTTAAGTCTGACCAAGGCACAAAAGTTGCTTTTCTCCTCCGATAGACCGAAAGACCTTCAAATCCTGATTCTTTGATCATATCCAATGCAGTCTTGATGCCTTTGCCAATGTCTGCTGGGAAATGAGCATCAGAACCAACTGTAACTGTGTCAATACCTGCTCTTCGTAGGGCTTTTATGATACGCTCCTCTGGCATGGGTTGTTGCATCCCTTTTCTTAGCGGTGACGTATTGACTTCAAACCCAACATTCTTTGAAAGCATCTTTTTCGATAATCCTTCTAAATGAGGTTTCCATATCTCATGGATTTTGTTGCCATAGAAAATCTCTCCAAACCGTCTATAAAGGTCAATATGAGCCAATATGTCAAAGATTTCGAGATCCATGGAATCGATTAGGATGGTGTAATATCTCTCTCCAAGCTCCTCTACTGAAAACTTTCTGAATGCCTCATTCGCCCTTCCATTTGCTGAGATTGCTATATGATCAATCAGATGAACCGAACCAATAATGAGATCAAAATCAGTCGAATAAAACTTGTCTGGAAGAGCGTCTTGCACACCTGGATAACAGTCTACTTCCACTCCAAGAATTACTTGAAGGCCTAGGTCTTTATAGTGGTCTCCTGCTGTTCGAATTGTAGACTCATAGTCTTCAAACCAAAAGCTCGAACCAACATCAACCCTCTTGCCCCGCACATTCACATAGCAATCTTCCGCCACTCGATCTGTATCCATATGTGTTGTGAATGCAATCTCTTTCAAACCTATATCAAGCGCAACTTGGCAGAACTCATCTACTTCTCCTTCAGCATCAATCGAGTAGTTGGGATGGATGTGGTAGTCAAACATTGTCTTCTCTCCATGAATATTCATATTTCAGATTGTCTAGAGTTAGATCATTGAGCTACTCTGGTTGAACTGCAGGGTCCAAGTAAAGATACGATTCGCCTGTTTGGTCTTTTGGTTTGATCTCTCTCAAAAACAATGCTACAATTGTGGCAAGAGTAGTTGTAACAACAAGGAACAGAATTGAAGCAGAAAGACCATAGGCATCACCAATCAATCCGAATATTATTGGTGAAATTGCTCCAGGAATTGCACCCACAGAGAATAACAAACCAAATGCGAGTCCCCTTGAGGCACGTGGGCTAACTTCAGTCAAAAATGCTGTGTTGGGAGGTACTCCAAGATAGAAGAAGAATCCTATCACGACCAGCATAAGTATCAATACTGTCTGACTAAGTGAATAATTAAGTAAAAGTAGTGCTGGTGTAGCCAGTCCTGTTGATACTACCAGAAATGGTACTCTCCTGTTCAATCTGTCTGAGAGTGGAGCAGACACGATTTCACCAACCAATCCAGCACTAAGCATTATTGTTGTTAGGTATCCCGCCCATATCGGGTCTTCTGTGTAGGTTGCAACCAAATATACTGGCATGAGTAATGATGTACATCTGAATGACATCCCCCGAAGGCCCATAAGAGTCAAGCCTAGCCAATAGTCACGTGTCCATCCATCTGTGCCCTTACATTCATCATCAACATCCATGAATCCCTCTTTGTATCCATCTCTTGACGATCTCATCAAAATGATTACTGGTATGAAAATAGCAAACCCCATTAAGCTAAGAGCAACAAGTGATGGTCTCCAACCCCCTAATGCTACCAGAAGTGTAACACCTAGGAATGGAATCACAGCCATTCCAACCAATCCCCCCATTGCTTGAATTCCTGTGGCTTTAGCCAAAGCCCTCTGTGGGAACTTCTCTGCCAATGCAGGAAAAACACTTGGATGATATCCTGATGCTCCAATCCCAAGAAATGCTTGAAAGACTGCAAGTATCAGAAAATTGCTTGAATAGCTAATGAGGAGCATAGCGACAGCACTCATGAGAATGCTTGATGAAATGAAAGCATCACGCCAGCGCCACCCTCTATCTCCCAGATACCCTACAAGTAGATGGGATATTGTCATCGCCACTACAGCTGCACTAGTGATGATTCCAATCTCTGTATAGTTCAGTGAGAGTTCGATTTGAATCAGTGGTAGAAATGGAGAAAGGGCTCCTGTATACACATGATTCAAGAAATGTGTCATCGTGACGGCTGCAAGAGTAGCATAGGATGCTTTCGTTATTCTTGACAAATCGTAATTTCACAACCAGACAATTGTTGCTCCTATATTTCACTATGTTAAGCGTGCTGGTATAGATACTTGTACAAAAATTGAAGAAAAAAAGTCGGTGAGCCGATGACATGAAAATAGTCCATGTCACCAGCATATTCCGACTTCGACTCGGAAAGGTTGTTAGTGAAGAATTCAAGCTTCTTTTAATATTTAAAGACCTAAATACCGGCAATCATAGTGTTCCCTAGTACACCTTGTATTAGACAAGCAATCCAGCTGTCCATAGTACTATCCGTAATGCGATGAGTGCATCGTCACCAGCACCATAATCTCCTAACAAGGCGTAATTATCTATGAAGAAATTAGTCCCAGTTACAACGATTCTCCCACCCCCAGCATCCTCCTTGCATCCAAGGACTGGTGCAGACGGGTGATACCTTGCTAATCGGCTTCCATCAACTGGTATATTCAGAGTCGCTCCAGAATAATGAAATCCACTCACTCCAGAAGTGATAATGTGAGAATCGATCTCAGAAATCAAGGCAGGATCATTTCCAGAAGGAACCTCTGTATTTGTAAGTTCAAAGCCGGTGAAGCTCAAGAAATCGTTCACTTGCGATATGTTCGTGAAACTAGAACCAAGAGTCGCTAGAAATATTCCGCCTCCAGAATTGTAATAATCCTCGTAGGCTTGTTTTTCGGTGTCAGAGAATGGCAACGAGTAGGTGATAGGTGAGGTTGGTGTTGTTTCATTAGTACCATAGACACAAGGGTCAAGAATGATGACTGAATCAAACTGCTGCAAAAATAAAAGCGAGGTTGCTGTGCTGTTTCTTATCTCACTAACAGAGATATCATTCATTGTTAGCTCCTTATAGAACTCTCTAAACTGTCCATAATATGAGTCAATTGACCACGAACTATGGCTTATGTCAAAAGCAACTCTTGCAATTGCAGATGATAACTCGAATGAAACCTCAAGGCTTGTTGTTCCAAAGTCAGCTGACATGAATTGAATTGTGTTGTTGAGTAGCGAAGGTCCTGATGATGGCATGTTTGCTACGAGTTTAATGAGACGGCTCTGATTCACTTCGATAGTCGAAGGAATGTCAAAAATCTCAGGGGAGTTACCTGATATTGAAACTATGAATGTTGTACTTCCGGATGCTAGTAATCTAACACTAAACTCATAGATATCATCATAGAACAACTTCTCATAATCAATAGGAAGAGTCGCTGGAAAAACCAGACTAAGAGCTGGTAATTTACCCTCTTGAGAAGATGATTCAATCAATGCGACTGAGTTTTGGACATTCAATTTACCAGTTCCTACAACATAACTTGGATAGAGTGGCATTGGTTCTGCTCCTTTCATAAGTGCAGTCATGATTGAACCTGGAGTGTATGTGATGTTATTGTCAGCAGAATATCCAATAAGCAACGCAGCTGCGCCTGCAACACGAGGTGCAGCAAAACTTGTGCCATAGTATCTTGATGATAAATAGGTGGCCCATCCGTACGCACTTATGTCTGGCTTCATGTATCTGTCGAATGTTGGACCAGTAGATGAGAACTCGGTTGGTGTGTCATCTTCATATAAGGCTGCGACCGATATGCAGTTTTCAAAGACACTTGGTGATGAGATACTAGTACCAGCCAGACCACTATCACCTTCATTACCTGCTGAGGAAACAACCACAACTCCCATACCAAAGGCCCAATTTATTGCCTCCTCAATAGGATCTCCCAGCACTGGACTTGATCCAAGACTCATTGTGATTACACTGCAATTTTGCTCAACTGCCCAATAGATTGCTGCAGCGAGAGCAATCGAAGTAGCTGATCCAGATTCACTCAGCACCTTACCATTCACAATCTCTGCATTGGCTGTTTCCGCGACAAGAGTTGCAACTAAAGTACCATGAGGTACATTTTCAGGATATGAATCAGCAGTTGTTTCATCCGTTTCATTGTAACCGTATTGAGTTTCGATGAAACTCCGCTGTTCCACAACACGCCCTTGTAGTGCTACACCAATATTGATTCCTGAGTCTAAAACAGCAACTCTTACTTTGGTGCTCGGACCATCTGCGAGAGGTCCCGTCTGAATAATGAAAACTAGACCTGTTGATATAACAAGCATTAGGATAATGATGACAGCGATAATTCGAGTTCCGCTCGATTTCTCCTGTCTAGGTGGTCCATGCCAATAGTAGTCATCCATCATCTGTACCATACTCATTTAATTAACATGCGGCTTGTGAACCCTAACTTCAGAGCACATGAACCTATCGAATACTGAACCGGAAAGCTTCAAAAGGTACAGAAAGGAAACTGCCTGTGTCGGACTTGAGGTAGGAACATTCGAGTTTGATTTATCTATGAAAGAAGCGAAGCATGATTACCCTTGAGAGGTAACAGCATTGTTTAATGAAGACGCCATCACATCGGAGAGTAACATAACTAATGCATATCATGCAATGCCTCTTGAGGAAGTCCTAGCGAGTCTTCAGGTTGATCCTGAAGAGGGGTTGACCGCTGATGAGGTAAAATTAAGGACCCAGAAGTATGGTCAGAACGCGATACCAAAAATTCGTGGTCCGTTTTGGCAAGTCTATATTGCTCCTATTATGAACTGGTTGATTACTATCTATATACTCAGCTCCTTTGGACTTATCATAATCGCACAGTTACTTCCTCCAGGTCAGAATGAGATGGGGCAGGCTTTGGTCTGGTTGGGGATTGTAACAGTTAATGCTCTTGTGGCTATCTTTCAACAGTATCGGGCACAGAAGAAATTGGAGGCTCTTGAGAAACTCTCAGCAGGAGAAGCTCGTGTCATTCGTCAAGGATCAGAAACTGGCATTCCTCCATTTGAGATAGTCCCCGGTGATATCATAAAACTAGATTCAGGTGACAGAATTCCATCTGATGCAAGAATAATCAGCTCATCAAATCTTACTACTAATGAGGCATCCCTGACAGGTGAGAGTGTGCCAGTGGCAAAGGAAGAGGTAGTTCTTGGTAAGCGTGAATTACCACTCACAGACATGAGGAATATGGTGTTCTTTGGAACTTATGTTTCAACAGGAATGGCAACTGTGGTGACTACTGCGACTGGAGGTTTTACAGAGATCGGGAAAATCCAGGGAACCCTTGAAGCATTGAATACTGGTGATATACCACTCAGAAGGAAAGTGAACCTTCTAGCCAAATATCTTGGAATCGCTGCATTAATTTTGATGAGTGTGTCGGTTCTGTGGCAAGTCTTTGTATATGATTGGCTCAACAGTCAACCCCTCGACTTGGGTTTTGAGAATATACTGCGACAGACGCAAGAGGCAATCACTCGCGCCATGACCATCATGCCAATCAACATACCACTTCTAACGACAATTGTTTTGCTAACTGGTGTCTTGGCCATGGCAAAGAAAGGTGTCATCATTAGAGACCTTTCCGCTGTGGAAAGTCTCGGTCGAGTAAGTGTCATATGCAGTGACAAGACTGGAACCATGACTCGCAATCAGATGACTGTCAAGTATTGTTGGGACACACACAACATGTATTCAATCAAGGGAGATGGGTACGACCCTACAGGTGGCATCTATCTTTTGAAAGGCGCTGATGATGTTGTTACACTTGAGGTCAATGAAGAAAAAGTACAGGATGTCTTCAAATGGAAGGGTCTCTTCCGCCTTATTGTCTGCGGTGGTATCAATAATGATTCTGAGATTGTCAAAGAAATAATACCAGGCCAGGGTGAAATCTGGAAACCATTAGGAGATCCCACAGATGCTGCTTTGCTTACATTGTTTCGCAAGAGCGGGATTGATGAGGAAGTTGTTACTAAGAAATATGAAATAGTTGAGGAGTTTCTATTTGAATCTGAGCTTAAACGAATGACCAAAATCTGTAAGGATGGCAAGAAGTTTGTTTCTTTTACCAAAGGCGCAACAGAAGTCCTCTTACCAAAATGCACAATGGTGGACGGAAAGGAGTCTCCTACAAAGATAACACCTGATACTGTTAACAAGGTTCGGATGCTCACTACCGATTTTGCCTCGAAAGGATATCGTATCATCTCACTTGCATATCGGCAATTGGACAAGATACCTACTGGTAAAGATGCTCGAGATGAAACCGAGAATGATCTCATCTATCTTGGATTCGCTTGTATTGTTGACCCACCAAGGGAGGGCGTGAAAGAGGCGGTTGCAGCCTGTCATAGCGCAGGTATCAATGTTATAATGATCACTGGAGATGCAGCAGCTACTGCGAAAACCATCGCAGAAGACCTTGGTATCTTTGCCCCAAACTCATTGGTTGTTGAGGGCAATGAAATCGATGATGTATCAGATGAAGATTTTGCTAGAACCAATGTTTTTGCACGAGTAAATCCGGATCATAAACAAATCATTGTCGAACGATATCAGGATCAACAGCGTGTTGTTGCTATGACTGGTGATGGAGTCAATGACGCACTCGCTCTTGCTATGAGTGATGCTGGTATAGCCATGGGCATCACAGGGACAGATGTGGCGAAGGAAGCAGCTGACCTTGTAATAACGGATGATAGTTTTGCATCAATTGTTTCAGGTGTGCATCAAGGGAGAGGTCTCTTCAACAAGATACGCATGATGATATATTTCTACATTGCAATCAACTTGTTTGAGAGCATGATTTTCTTCGGAGCCTTATTCTTCCTTCCAGACACAATTACCATGTTATCAGTATGGCAAAGTATCTACTTGGTTGTGACAACTCACTCGTTCCCTGGACTAGCACTTGTTTTTGATAGAACATCGCCATACGCTATGGAAGACAAACCGCGTGATAGTCAAGCGCTCATCACACGCAACCTGGGAAAGTTCATGGCATTGAATGTCATTCTCATGACACTTGGAGCAGCAGCAGTCTATATGCTCACCCTCACTGAGTGGGGTGGTATTGTCGAAGTCTATCCAGAAAACCTCACTGGTTACTACGGAGCCATTGTTGACTCTCCATACAAAGCTACTGTTATGCTTCTCTCATTGATTCTACTTGTTGAGAGCACTATTGTCCTCAGTATACGTAGAATCAACATGCCTATACAGCGGGGCCTCAGAGAGCCTGGAACCTGGATCTTTGTAATTCTACTAGGTCTAATTTATCTAGCTCACTATCTCCTCATGTATGTACCACTCGCACAAGAAATCTTGACAATATATAATCTAGATTTCTATTTCGCACCACTCACCATGTATGATTGGTTCATTGTCCTTCTTGGGGCTTTGCCATCTATGGTTGGCGTTGAGCTGTACAAATGGCGTTTCAGGAAGCAGGACATTGACCTATAAGCACCGTCAGTTAGGAATTCTCAAAAAATCCAGATTGTATATACATTATATATTTTGAAATGGAACTCTATAAATGATGGATTTCACACAGTATTTATGGAGATATCAATTTGGCTCGGAAGACAACTCATAGCATCCGTCTTATGAAGAAGAAACGCAAGAAGATCGTCATGCTTACGGCATATGATGCACCAACTGCTGCAATCCTCAGTGAAGTTGGTGTTGATATGATTCTTGTAGGGGACTCCGTTGGAAACTCATTACTAGGTTATGAGAGTACAATTCCTGTCACTCTTGATGATGTTATTCATCATAGTGCAGCAGTTGCTCGAGCCCGACCAGACTGTCTTATTGTGGGTGATATGCCCTTCATGTCTTACAAGATAAGCTCAGAACAGGCACTAGAAAACTGCAGTTTAATGCTTCAGCAGGGTGGAGCCGAAGCAGTGAAGATCGAAGGTGGTTCTGACTCTGTTGTTGAAATTGTGAAGACCATTGTAGATGCAGGAATTCCTGTCATGGGTCATATTGGTCTCACACCCCAATCCATCTATCAGTTGGGCGGATATCGCATTCAGGGTCGTACCGCAGAAATGGCTGAAGTCCTAGTGCAACAAGCTGTCAAATTAGAGGAAGCTGGCGCTTTCTCCATGGTCGTAGAACTAGTTCCCTCTGAAACCGCTAAAATCATCACCGAAACAGTAGGTATACCTACCATTGGAATTGGTGCTGGTCCGTATTGTGATGGACAAGTCCTTGTACTCTGGGACATGCTGGGTCTCTTCGAAGATTTCAAACCTAAATTCGTAAAGAAATATGCAAATGTTCGGGATTTAATCAAAAATGCTGTGTCTGAATATTCTAATGAAGTTCGAGCAGGCATGTTTCCTGATGAAAAACATAGTTTTGAGATGTCTGAAGAAGAAACCGGTCGACTCTATGGTCGCACAAAACCTAAAGATGATTAATTATTATTAAATCAGGAGGAATCAAGCCCCCATTAAGAGGGCTTGCTTTCAGAGTCTATTTCTCTTTCTTTTCAATTGTTTCGTTTAGAGCTTTAACTAGCTGCTCTGCATTAATGCCATGTGCCTGAGCCCCTTGCTCAATGGTTTCAAATCTTGCAGCAGCGCAACCAAAACACATCAATCCGTGTTCTAGGAATGTTCCAGCTGTTTCAGGCCACTTCATTACTACTTCGCCAATGCTCATGTCTTTCGTTACTGCTTCTGCCATTGTATTCACCGTGTTAACAATAATTAATTGTCTTAGTATGTTGATGACTTGAAATCTGCGAATATATACTTTGCTTTTGCTACTAAAGCAACATATGATTGAGACCCATCTCTTTTAGAATTTCTGGATACACGTCATACAGGGGTTTAATCTTTGATAGCAATCCCAGTGCTTTTGCTACCGAGCCATCCAGCTTGACTTGACCTCTGGCCATTGCTACTGTTGTGTTGAGTTTTCCTTGCCAGAACTTGTTTGTAGTTTCAGACTTTGACCAGACTGATATCTCTGGTTCAACATCGCTGTCAAAAGTCAAAGTTCCAATCTCACCACTTGGTCCGGGGTCTCTAAAGTTGATGGTCATATGAACCTCGGGATCTTCTATATCAAAGCGAACCACGACCTGCGATTTGGCAAGCTTCTCCATAATCTCTGTATGTTCCTTTGCCTTAGTCCAGAACTTGTTGAAGATTTCCTGAAACTGCTCTTTACTTTCAAAACCAGTCATTATTACTGATCTCCTGATTGAAAAATAATACTTCTGTTCGATAGAAATCTTTTGGATTCTCTGATAAACTAGTTCACATGCATATATTTCTCTATTTCCCAGTCTGTTATTTCTGAGGCTCCAGGATCTCCTGTAGACTCAACATACTCATTCCACTCACGTTTCCTCATTGCAACCAAGGACTCGATAACAGAATCACCAAGCATCCTTTTCATAAGGGTGCTTCTTTCCAACTTCTCAAGCGCACCCTCCAAGGATCCAGGAAGGGACTCCAGAGCGACTCCCGATTCATATAGGTCCTTGTCTGTAGGCTCAGGTGGCTCTAATCCTCTTTCGATACCATCCAGCCCTGCAGCAAGGATGCATGCAACAACTAGATGTGGTGAAGAAGTTGCATCAGGACAGCGAAGTTCAATTCTCGCAGCTTTTTCTGACCCATTGAAGAATGGAATACGAATCATAGTGCTTCTATTTCTATACCCCCATGCAACTCGTGTCGGAGCTTCAAAACCTGGGACCAATCTCTTGTATGAGTTCACTGTTGGTGCCAGAATCGCGGCCAAGTCAATTGCATGCTCAAGAAGACCTCCTACATAAGCCAACGCCAATTGAGAGAGAGAACAATACCCTGATGCAGCAAACAGATTTCGCGAGCTATCAAGTCCCCATATACTCTGATGAAGGTGCATACCAGACCCATTCATATCTGGAAACGGTTTTGGCATAAAGGTCGCAATCATCCCTCGTTTATGCGCCATCTCTGAGATGAGAATCCGAGACAGCATTATGTTATCTGCTGCAGTTTCGGCCTCAACAAATTGGAGTCCAATCTCTTGCTGTCCTTTTGCGACCTCGTGATGATGAGAGGTTGTTTCAATACCTATAGCTCTAAGGGCTCTTATGATATCTCGTCGAAAATCAAGAGAAAAATCATGAGGTTGGGATGAGAAATAACCACCATGGTCAAGTGGTTCAAACCCATTCTCTGACTTTCTAGCAACTGTGAAGAATTCCAGCTCACATCCAACCATCAGCTTCAATCCCTTTTCCGCAGCCCTTGAAGTGATCTTTCTTAATATGTTTCTAGGATCTCTCGGATGGGGATTTCCAGAAACCTCATGAATCCTGCCTAGGAGATATGCCGCAGATGGGTCCCAAGGTTGGATGATTGGGGTGGCGCGAGATGGGAGGAGAAGAACATCACTTTCATTCACTAATGCATAACCGGGAACTGAGGATCCATCAATCACAAGACCATGTTCGATAATTTCACCCAACCTATCATAGCCAACCTCTATACTTCTAGTATATCCGAGAAGGTCTGAAAAAATCAGTCTTAGAAATTCAGGTTGTCTATGATCTTTATACATCAAGGGTGCCCTCGAACATTTGTGTCAGTATTGTTGGAGAGATTGCATTGCCTCCAGTGCGGCCCTGGTGGGGTGATGAAACTCAAGTGGTTTCCATAATTCTAGTTCTGAGGCAATGATCTCTCTCGAAAATTCAGTACTCGAAATGGCTATATTTTTTTCCTGTTGAATACAGAAGATTTTTCATATTTTTCGTTACTATTTTAGTTATGGCCGAAAAAATTTCGAAAAAGAAGAAGCTTGATGATAAGGATGAAAAACTACTTTATCTTCTCCAGAAAGACAGTAAGCAGAGTATATCAAACCTTTCGAAATCTCTTGGTATTGGGATTTCTTCAGTCCATGCCAGAATGAAGGCTTTGAAGGAAACTGGTGTCATCAAACAATATACAGCGATAATCAATCCTGATTCGGTCAATCGTGAAACCTTGGCTTTCATTCTTGTTACAGTCAGATACAGAGCCCCAGGGAAAAAAGGCGTTCTTTCGCAAAGGGAGTTCTGTGAGCAGATTGCGGTTCACCCTTTAGTCCAAGGCGTATATGTACTGAGTGGGGAATATGATGTATTGTTGAAAGTGCGCGCTGAGAATATAGGTGAGATGAACAAGTTCATAGTTGACTTTCTGAGAGAGCTACCAGAGGTCGATAGGACACTGACGATGTTTGCTATGGACACCTATCTTGACACACTCGAACTTCGTGACCTTTCGAATAGTCACAGACTCTAGATTACTCTCATTTGGAGACCCGTCATTATTCGAAGTCGTTCGATCTCAGCTTCAACTTCTCGAATTCTCTCAATATTAGGATGATAGAGTGGTTTTCGCATATCCATCAAATTGGGTGTTTTGTTTAGAAGTCTCATCCTCACTAACTTTTGGAGTGCAAATGTAACAGTCCTAAGAGGTATCTTTGCTTTCTTTGACAAATCTCTTGGAGCCATTGGCCCATGCTTTGTGAGATGATCAAGAAGAATGATGGCACTTCTTGGGACATCATGTTGAGTGAGCATTTTCCCATCACATTCCACTATCAAATCGGCAATATATTTGTTATATTATTGCCAATCCTACGGTAATGTAATATCGATGGCAATTTATAAAGGTTAGTTTCTCCGTAAATAAGGAACAAAGGGAAGATATCAACTGGAGAGAGCATGATGGTCACCAAAAAGAAACGTAAACTTACCGATGCTTTGCTTCTTGATGCACTCACACGATTTGGTGGAAAAGTCACAGCCACAGAATTGGCTCAATTATTAGGCTTTCCAGATAGAACGATCAGATACCGATTGAACCGTCTCAAAGAGAAAGGATACCTAGATCGAATATGGACCCAGACACTTGACACTAAACTTGGACTGGGCGAAGTTGGCATCTTTCTTGAGATGTCTAATGAATATCGATCACTACCCAGAGAGTTTCTCTTTTGTTTTCGTAACTTTTATGCCAGCTATGCTACCTATGGACGCTATAATGGCTATTTTATTGCCGGAGGTTATCCAATAGCAACACCTCAAATCATTGAAAGGATACTTAGGGCTCTAACACAGATGAACATCATCAGGGACTTCTATAGATTCTATACCCTTGACTTCATTTCGCTGCCAGCAGACTTGTCAAAATATAGTCCTTCAGCTGGATGGAGATGGGATTGGAAAGAATGGGTCGAACAGTCAGAGAAGACGATCAAAGATGGCGAGCCCTCTGGTTTAGAATTTAATATGAATCCAGGTACAATGGACTATGACCATAAAGACATCGCAATTATTGCTGAGTTGAAGGCGTACGATCGAATCACGCTCAAAGAAATTAGTAGGAATGTTGGCTTGTCAGAAACGCAGGTGGGTGTTCGGATTCGACGACTCAAAGAGGCAGATGTGATCAGAGGTTCGTTGTGGCTGATAAGACCCACTCCAGAATCTGTTGTTTTGTATACTTTTGTTGAACTCAATGAACCTGATGATCCTGCCTTGTCCTGCTTCAGGTATCTTCCTTTTCGAAAGGAGATATTCATCGAATCACCTGATAAGGTAGGTGTCAGAATTACAATGAACTCCAGTGATATTGTCGATTATATGAGAGCGTTTGAATCTCTGAGGTCCTATTTCCGCTCATATTTCATTCAGACTGCTGTGAATCTCCAAGTTGCTCCAGGAGGGATGCATAGATTCTATCATCTTCACAAGGAGTCTACAGGTCGATGGGAAATGCCTGTTGAGGAGTATATCAGGAACCTAGAGGAGTTCATGAAGAAGCATTAAGACTAGAACGCTTACATTTATGGCACAGGGTAACTCCTAAGTCATCATAGCGAGGTGAATTCCAGTTGGAGTCAAGAGATCATGAGAGACCGAATTATACAGTAGATGAAGCACACGATATTGTCAAATCACTCTATGGTTTCTCGAGTGAGATTGTAGAACTACCAAGCGAACGAGATCAGAATTTTCACGTTATTGCAGATACAGGTGAAGAGTATGTTCTGAAGATTGCAGCAGAATCAGAACGAAGAGAAACTCTTGAGATGCAGAACAGCGCCATGCACCATCTCTCAACTGCTCATGGTAAGATCAATTCTCCAAAGATCAAAAAAAGCATCAGTGGTCTTGAGATTGAAACAAGCACTCGAGATCGAACAACTCATTTTGTCAGGCTCGTATCGTATCTTCCAGGTAGGGTTTTTGCTCAAGTCAATCCTCACACACCAGAACTACTTCTTGACCTCGGACGATTTGTGGGCTCAATCAGTAAATGTCTTGCTGATTTTGATCACCCCGCCGCTCATCGTGAATTCTATTGGGACTTGAAAAACGCAAGTTCGGTAATTAGGAAAAATAAAGAAATCATCACTGAAGATAATAAAAGGGAGCTTGTTGATTACTTCTTGCATCTCTTTGAATCCCTAGTTTTTCCTAAGTTGAAGGAACTGAAGAAAAGTGTCATTCATAATGATGCAAACGACTATAATGTGATCGTTAATCGTCCACATGACGAAGATTCACGCTCTTTTGGAATCTTAGACTTCGGAGATATGGTGTATTCCTATACTATTAATGAACTTGCTATAGCAATCGCATATGCAATACTTGACAAACCTGATCCAATAAGAGTTGCTCAGAAGATTTTGTCTGGCTATCATGCTATATTTCCACTGTCAGTAGTTGATTTAGAACTGTTGTATCCCCTTGTCTGTACACGATTATCTATGAGTGTGTCAATCGCTGCACATCAACAACAACTTGAACCTGACAATGAATATCTTAGCATTAGTCAAAAACCTGCATGGAAAACGCTGACAATACTCAAGGAGATACATCCTCGATTTGCATCATATTGCTTCAGAGCTACTGTTGGTCTTGAACCATGTCAGAATTCTAAAGTTGTAGTGGATTGGATTAAAAATAATCAAAAGCAATTTGGTAGTCCTCTTGGGATGCCTATTGATGGAAAAAATAGTATTGTATTAGATCTAAGTGTAGGCAGCTTGGATGTAACTTCACCTCACCACCTCGCAGATCACAGAACCTTTGGAGATCTGATCAACAAGAAACTAAGGGCTGCTGGGGTCGACATAGGTGTCGGTAGATATGATGAGCCCCGTTTGATTTATACTGGTGACCAATATATTGCATTTAACGGAGAGAAACGCACGGTTCATCTTGCTATGGACCTCTTCGTTGATAGTGGCACTCCAGTATTTTCAGTCTATGATGGGACTATCCATAGCTTTCAGGACAACGCTCTACCATTAGATAATGGACCAACCATTGTTATTGAGCACACGACAACTCCAGATGTTCCACCCTTCTACATCCTCTATAGCCATCTGACTCGAGATTCACTTGAAGGACTGTCTATTGGAGAACATATCAAGAAAGGGCAGCAGATTGGACGTGTTGGTGAATATCCCGATAATGGTGGGTGGCCTCCCCATCTTCATTTCCAGCTAATTGTAGATATGATGGATGAGAAAGGAGATTTTTATGGTGTTGCTCCACCTAGCAAACGTGATGTCTGGTTAAGCATATGTCCGAATCCCAACTTGATTCTTCAGATTCCCGCAAATATGTTTCCAGAACCAGACCTATCCAAGAATGAAATCTTGGAGATTAGAAGTAAGTCAATTGGGCTTTCTCTAAGCGTTTCATACAGAAAACCTCTGAACATAGTTCGAGGATTCATGCAGTATCTCTATGATGAAACTGGTCGCGAGTATCTAGACATCCGCAACAATGTCCCTCAGGTTGGTCATAGTAATCCCCGAGTAGTGAAAGTGCTTAGTCAACAAGCGGCAGTCCTAAACACGAACACTCGATATCTGCATCAAAATCTCGCGCTGTACGCAAAGCGATTGACAGCGAAACTACCCACAGACCTCAGTGTCTGTTTCTTTGTTAATAGTGGGAGTGAAGCAAATGAGCTTGCATTGAGATTGGCTCGAACCCATACCCGTCAAAAGGATGTTATTGCTATCAGAGGAGCCTATCATGGAAACACAGCCGAGCTTATAGACATTAGTTCATACAAGCATGATGGTCCTGGCGGTGAAGGTTCACCTTCACATGTACATATCGTGAGAATGCCAGACACGTATCGCGGAGAATACAAGGGTTCTGATGCAGGAAAGAAGTTCGCAGAAGACATTCTTAAGGCGACTAAGAGGATTAAAGAAGATGGTCGGGGTTTCGCTGCCTTTATCTGTGAGCCACTTATGGGCTGTGGTGGTCAGATTGTTTTCCCCAGAGACTATCTAAAAGAAGCATTCAGATATGTCCGTGAAGCTGGTGGGGTTTGTATTGTGGATGAGGTGCAAGTGGGTTTTGGAAGAATGGGCGATTACTTCTGGGGGTTCGAAACTCAAGGAGTCGTTCCAGATATTGTAACGATGGGCAAACCAATTGGTAATGGTCATCCGATTGGAGCTGTGGTCACGACTCGCAAGATAGCAGATTCATTCACTACTGGTATGGAGTTCTTTAGTACAACAGGCGGTAACACTGTTTCGTGTGCAGTAGGAATGGCTGTCTTGGATGAGATAGACCAAGAAAATCTGCAAGGGAATGCCAAGGACGTGGGGACATATTTACTCAAAGGCTTGAAGAGTTTAATGAAAGCTCATCCAATCATTGGAGATGTCCGTGGATTTGGTCTCTTTATTGGTGTTGAACTCGTTCGAAACCGTGAAACCCTAGAACCTGCGAGGGAGGAAACTAAGTATGTTGTGGAACGTTTTTGTGAACTTGGACTTCTCATCAGTGTTGATGGCCCTCTTCAAAATGTCCTCTTGATTAAGCCACCTTTGGTCTTCAATAAGGATAATGCCAATAGGTTAGTTGAAACACTAGACACAGTCCTTCGGGAAGATCCGATAACTCACTGTCAAGAAGAGTGATGGACATCATGCAAACAAGACCTGACTATTCTAGAAGTATTGTTAATCTCATGAGTTCAATAGGTTCCGCCTCAGGAGTAAATAGCCCATATCCTCCTCTTGATTCACTAGACTCTCTGAAGGAGTCAAAGAACATAGTCCTCATCATCTTAGATGGGCTTGGATTCAATTACCTTCGAAAACATGGGAATGGAACTACACTTCAGAAGAATCTCAAAGGTTCTATCACTTCTGTCTTTCCTCCCTCCACAGGTTCTGCGATTACCTCTTTCCTCTCAGGGCTCCCTCCACAACAACATGGTGTTATTGGCTGGTATGTTCACCTGAAGGAGTACGGCCTTGTTTCTCGGATTCTCCCATATACTAATGCAATTGATGGAAATGTTATCGATGCTCCGATTTCAAGGGTGATTGATGTCAAGAGTATCCTCAGTGACATCAACCGAGAGTACTCGATGATTTATGACTATCAAATCGTGGACTCTGAATACACAAGGAATCTCGCAGGTAGTGCCCGAAGGATTGGTTACTCTGACATTGACTCATTCTTCAGTAGTATCCGTAGTGCCATAACAAAGTCGAAAAAACAAAGCTATGTTTACTCATATTGGCCCACCTTGGATAGCATTAGTCATTTTCTGGGTTGCGAAAGTCATGAGGCAAAGAAACACCTCATAGAGTTTGATGAAATGCTTTATTCGTTCATTGAAACCTTGACTGATTCAGACACGACATTGGTCATCACCGCGGATCATGGATTCAATGATGTTCCTCCAGAAAACATAGTGTACACAAGAGATCATCCAAAACTCGAAGAATGTCTACACCTCCCAGTGTGTGGTGACACCAGAACTGGATTCTGTTATGTGCGACCATCTAAAGTGTCGGAGTTTGAGAGATATATCAAGAATGATCTTGGTGATATTTGCAACCTTCATACAAGCAAAGAGTTGGTCCATGAGAACTGGTTTGGTTTTCATGACCCCCATCCGCGACTGCTTGATAGAGTAGGTGATTACACTCTAACCTTCAATGAGGGTTTTGCGCTTTTGAACTGCTTCCCAGGATTTGAGCCTCCTGAGTTGAGTGGACACCATGGAGGAGTGAGTTCCGATGAGATGAACGTCCCACTTATCATCATTGATTGTTGAAAACAACGAAACTTACTGAATCTATGAAGAAGACCCGAATTCTGCTAAGTTCTTCTCCTCTGAATCAAGACAACCGCGATTATGACAACTCCTGCACCAACTAGGAGAGCTCCTACGATGATTTCTGTGTTATCTGGACCCAGCTGTGTAAGATTCTCTAGATTCATCATATAGAACCTGTAGTGTATCTTGTCCGGGATGTCAGTGGTGAAGGGATTATCAGTTAGCCACTCTTCAATGACATAACCATCGATAGCATATCCAGACTGATTTTGGAAAACTCTGTTTCGAGGTAGCGAATCCCATGCGTCCTCAGGAACCTCAGAAGCAGAAAATGAACTCGTGTTTGCCTCGACCATATTTCGTCCCCAAAACTGAAAGACTGCATTATCAAAGGACTCAGAAGTGGCATGAACATCAATGGTAACATTGTAAATTGGAGTTGGTAAAACAGTGCTCTCAAAAGGAATAATCATACGTGTTGTGTCAATGTCTGATTCAATCGATTCTGCTACGGATTCTGCATTGGGTATTCCCGGTCCAATTATCCAATCTATCTGGTAGTCAATAGCTGGCGCAAAGTCAGACCAATCAGATGATTGTCTAGGCACAGATAGCTCAATCGAAATTTGATCACAAACAGAATCCGCTTCATACAATAGAAGACGTAGCTGAGCTATATCAGAGGAAATCAACAAATTCGGTACCGATGACAAGCTGTCCTCAAGAGCTTGTAGTTCAGTTTGTTGAGACGTGTTTAGAGAGAATCCTCTGAAGTAATCAATCTCATCTAGATAGCGTCCCCAGAGTTGCAACCCTTGCCCATTATTTATGAGGTCCATGTCAAATCTATCAAAGCTTGTGGGTTGCTGATACGAACACATCACTGACATACTAGTGCTAGCAAAAACCCATCCAAACATTGTATGTATGTCCGTTTGACCAATACAATGACCCAATTCATGAATAATCGTTGGAGTGATAGAAGCACGTGGGTGATTTGGATCGCCACCATAGAAGTATGAAAATTCACTTCTACCGTTCAAACACCATGCATCAATCTCTGGAAAGGTCGAATTGATGCCGCCTAATCCGCCAATCGCCATCTGATAGAATACTGACCACAATGGATTGTGCTGAAGCATGACCAATGCAGGAAGTACCAGATCAGAAGAAGTGTATCTTAGGTCTGAGCAGATAATGTCATGAAGAATATAGTCCGTCCGATTCAGATAATCATCATCAATTATGATTCGACCATCTTGCGTCTTCTCCATCATAAAATCTGCAAACTCGGTATGGTTGTCATAGTCGAACCAAAATAACTCAATTTCCCAGGTAATGAGCGGGAATGCTTCATTCAGTGTATCTTCGATGATGTCTGGATGTATCACCCAGGTGTGCATCATAGTATCATCATATGTTTCGTTCAACCCGTACATCACGATTAATGGAATGAATGCCTCATATGGTGCATCGAAGTCCTTCACATAATCCACTACAGAATCCACTGCATAATACTCATCCACATAGTATGGAGGCAGCTCAAGACGCTTCGTCGTTTTTTCGAAGAGATATTCAAGCTGACCCGTCAAGTTCTGAAGGTTCAGGTCCTTCTCGTGCTCATGAACTGGCCACTCATAGCCATACTCAATCCATTCAGAAAGCCAATCCACAGCTCCAAAGTCTAGAAAGTAGTTCCTGCTATCTGAAATAAAACCTCGAAGAGGAAGGGAGTAGGGGATATCACAAAGGGCGAAAAATGGAACCCACAAATCTTGATGATTGATATCGAAGTTGTTCCCAGTGTACCAGTATGTGGACCTCGTTTCATTATCTACCGCGCTTGTCTGTTGAATAATAGTTGTGCTAAGAAGAACGAACAGTGTGATTATCGTAATCACCTGAACTCTTGAATCCCTCATCGAAATCGCCGTTTATTTATGAAACAAATATATTATCTATCTCTTCGACGCACCTAGAAGACATTTTCGGTCATACACTTATAATTCCATGTGTTTAAAGCCAAAAGTCAGATGGTGATTTGCTGATGGTTTCCTTCGAAGATATTGAACATGCGCGCAAATGCATCAAGGGTCATATCAAGACCACTCCATTGCATCATTCACCGCACCTCAGTGAAATGATTCAGGGGTCAGTGTATTTGAAATTGGAAAATGAACAAATCACTGGATCGTTCAAGGTTCGAGGTGCTTTGAACAGGCTGATGACTCTGACGAAAGAACAAGCCTCAAGAGGAGTAATTACTGCCTCAACGGGAAATCATGGATTAGGCACCGCATATGCTGCAAAGAAATTGGGTATTTCTGCAAAAGTTGTATTTCCCAAAGAAGCATCACGAGTCAAGATGGAGAAAATGCAGAAGGCTGGTGTTGAAGTCATCCAGGATGTGGGGTATGCTGATATTGAGTCCTATGCTCGTAGACTTGCGAAAGAGAGGAGTTTGACCTACGTAAGTCCTTACAATGACCCCATGATAGTTGCCGGTGCTGGTACGACCGGTCTTGAGATTGTTGAGCAACTAGGTAACATTGATGCTGTGATTGTACCAATTGGTGGGGGAGGTCTCATCTCGGGAATTGCTACTGTGGTGAAGGTCATGAGTCCACATACTGAGATGATTGGAGTGCAATCTGAAGTTTCTCCAGAAGTCTACGAATCGTGGAAGGCAGGTCACTGGGTGGATGCTGAAGAATCTGATTCTGTTGCCCAAGGACTGATGGGCGGCGTTGAACCTGATTCAATCACTCTTGATATCATTCAGGAACTCTTGGATAGGATTGTTCTTGTAAAGGAATCCTCAATCATTGAAGCTATGCGTGTTCTGTATGAAAATGAGAACCTCATCATCGAAGGCGCAGGCGCTGCTTCGACAGCAGTCATCTTAGAAAGAGCAGATGAGTTCCAAGGGAAGCGTCTAGTCGCAGTTGTCACTGGTGGCAATATTAGCGAAGACGAATTAGTTACTCTTCTCTATTGAATTCCTATATCTAACTCGTTGAACCTTCATCAACAATCCTGATTGTGGCTGCTATTCTTGTTAGAAATTGGCTCTCATTTGGAATCATTCCCACGAAGGAGAGTCTATTATTGATTGATATAATTGGTGCAGAAGCCCCTATGAATGCAGAGAATCCTTGTTCATCTAATACAGTTGAATCCCCACTCCCGCGCAGAGCTGCATTTAACCACTCCATAGCATCATCTATTTTCTCAGGAGTTTCATAGCCTGCCCATCTTATACAGATATTCTCTCCAAACTTGACTTGAGCCTGCTCCAATAATTGACTGATTTTCTCCATCGGGTCACTGGATGCAAGCTTCACAACAACAGTGTCTGCTTGAGGAGTGACTACAGGAGCAGTAGTATCTCCACATGCATCTTCATCTTTCACAACCGGGTCTGCTTCAACAATCCCAATCCCTGACATTGGGGGGAAAACTGTAATTGTGACCTTCTCTATGCATTCATCATCCTTCATAGTCTTCTCGTTATGCCGTTTGGGTAATATCTGTATGGTTGTTACAATTTTAGACAGAAGCAACGGCATCTTTTGAAAATTCTTTATACACTACATCTGACTGTATGATTTTGAATGTTTGATCAAACCACTTGTACTCGCTCTCTGCAGGATTCAGACCTTGAACTACAGAGAACGGTTGTTTTACTTGCGTCTTCAAAGATCTTCGAACAAAATCACTATTCTCAAGAAGTCCCGCATACTTCCAAGACGGTAGCTTCAATTGTTTGCTCCCTTGAGTCAGGTTCTCGACAAGTGGTCGGAATAACTTGACCGGGAGAACTGGGTTGTTCTCTGGGTTGTCTAGGGCATATCCATAGAAAGCTGTCACTACTTGCGTTTTTGTCAACTTAATTTCTGGTTTCATTCCAGCTAGTATTTCGATTTCTGGAATGCCTATATCCATTAGGTAGCAGTGAATGTTATTTATCATTGTACCAATGAAATCACTAACATTCTTTTGATGGAATGTTGATTTTAGCTTGAACACTACCGAAAAGGCTGTGAACTAAACCCAGTTCTTGGGGGAATCTTTCGGTGCTGAATCCTCCTTTCCAAAGCCCCTGAAGCCATCCAACCATAAGCTTGTTGTGTTCTCTCTCTCCTCATCACGCTCTTTCATAGTTTCACAATCCGTATGGGATTATTGTGCCTTTGTGAAGAATGTTGCTCTCTAGAACAACATCAAGTATATACCCAGAGCCGCTAAGACCAGAGCAACTAGGAGTATGGGAATGGACATTATATCTTTGTCAATCGCTGTTTCTTTGCCCAGGTCAACCTGAAGTGCAACTATCTGATTCTCAAGCTTCTTCTCATCAATCCGACCTGACATAACTGTGGCAAGCAACATGGCTACTGTGATTAATCCCACACTAGACGATATTCTATCAGCTTCTGATTCTAGTTGTGACACCTCATTCAACATCACACTAATTTGACTCTGCAATGATTGAACTTGGCTGAGTAGGAAGGACTCGCAGAAGAACTCAATACCTACATTCTCAAAGATGAAGATTTCTTCATTAGTTTCTGGATCAACTGGACGGAGTCCCTCTCCACGTGCTTGAATCATGTCATAAGCGAAGAAATGTCCATAATATTGTTCAGGGGTCATGACTATCACAGGTGAACCAAACTCTGTTTCAAAAGATTGCCACATCTGCCACGTTATCGAGAAATTGTACCCCTCATTATTTTCATGTGCAATGTAGTATGTGTTGGTACTTTGGTTGAAGTGTCTAAACAGGTGGAGTACCAAGAGATTGTTTTGATATCCTTGCATTTGGATTAACGTATCGATGGTTCTCCTGAGATATACTTCTCTCTCTTCGGGTGTAAAACTTGCATTGAGCATTTCAAATTCTACATCTAGAAGTGTGATTTCTGCTAGCAGATCAAGGTACTCCCTTACTCTGGTAACATCTCGACCCATTATGTAGTATGCATGGTCCTCCATTCTCTCTAAATCATCCTGTAGATCTTGCACCGTTTCCTTCTCATGAAGTGCTTGTGTAACATAGGTTTCTTGTAGACTCCCTGCTATGAACGCTATTCCTGAAATCATGAGAACAACAATTGTAGCTACTATTTGCGATCTATCCATCTACTCTTCACCTCACAGTCACTCAGAGTCCACTAACTAAGTGACACTATGCAACTGACAAAACTAGAATATGTGGGGTGCGATTTCGTGTAAATGCAAAGAAAGGCAATGCTTTACTGACTCAGTACTCCACATCCCAAATTTCGTGTTCCTGAGCATAATCACGAGCTTGTTGCATGTCATCGAAGCACTTCAATACATCATATGTGAAGTACTGTTGATCCTCCCGGTCAAGCTCGATAACCAGTCTAGGTTCTTCACTAGCTTTTTTGTAGATACGAATCAGACAGAGCTTGTTCTGAATTCCAGCATCAGCACATTTCTTGCATCCCTTGGGACCCTTGGCGCAATGGACCCCCTCGATGACCCGAATGATGTCTTCAAATTCCTCTGAATCACTGGTCATAGCAAATATGTCACAATTTCATATCTAATAATGTTCGTTGGATGGTTTCTCTGCCAATTTTCGCTACTTGACACACTAAATAGTCAAACCTTATTCTGAAATATCCATGGTTTCTCTCAGTACAACCATAATTTCATCATGTCCTTCCCGCACAGCGTAGGATAAAGCTGTCATCCCCTCTTCACCTTCAGCACCTTCGATTTGTATAGTGGGATCCACACCTGCATCTAATAACATTCTCACGATTTCTAAGTGCCCTCTACTTGAAGCAAGGTGAAGTGCAGAGTCCTTCATGTATTCATTTTGAGCGTCAATATTTGCCCCAAACAGAGAGCATCTTGGACACTATCAAGGTCACATTCTGCAGCTGCATCTAGAAGGTTCTCATTCGCATTTGTCATGTCTGCACTTTCCAGATGAGTTCTAATTAACGAGTACAATGTGGTCAAAAATGATGTTTGTGTCTATTTTTCCAAAACTGCATTGAAGGTTCTGATAATTAATTCAAAAGATTCATGTGCAAGATATGCTGAATATTACCAATTTCGTTGATTGAAGGTATTTGAGAGTGAAGCCACTTGGCACAATAACCATGTGTTTCCCACATATTGACAAAGAAACAAGATCTGTGCTTCAGTCGGTCATGGATGAGGCAGAGAATTTCGGAAACTTCACAAAGAAACTGTGTTACAGAGTGTGTTCTGAGCCTTCATCACCGCTGCTAGAGTACTTCACCTTCTATTTCTCTTTTCATATTCATGACTATAATCTGACTGACAGGTTAAAGACTTCAGGAAAGCTGTCCGATATTGCAAAACCTCTATACCTTATAACGCTGGTTCAGAGGGGTGAAATGATTAGTTGGGAGGAGATGAAAGGTTCCCTTGTTGAAGCACTAGCAGCGGCTCCAAATGACTGGGTTACGACTCACCTATATACTAAGTGGAGACAGCTTGCTGACCGTATTTATCCTGAGTGTGATATCGATATCAAACCCATTGAAGTCGTCACAAGAAGCATAAATGAGAAGAAGGAATTAGGCTTTTTTAAATCATATCTTCTCGTGATACAAGCTCAAAACCTTCTAAGAGAACAAAAGCTAAAAGAGATGATTGAGCTAGTGAAACAGGCAATCATCATAGCAAGAAAATACGATGACAAAATTATGCTTGCGTATCTCCTACATTATATGGCTAATAAGGTCAAACACACCGATGTAAAACGGGCAATGGATATTCTACTCACAACAAAAGAGTTGAGTGAGCAACTTGGTTATCTCTTCAATATAGGTAATGTCAAATCCGAATTAGGTCATATCATGGGAATCAGAGGAGAGTATAACACTGCAGTCGAAAATAATCTTGAGGATGCAGAAATCGCGAGGTCGCTCTCATGTCCGGCGGCACTCGCATATGCAGTTGTTGCCTCCTATCTCAATCAAAGTGGAAATGGAGAAGAAGCCTTGGAACGAGCTAGGGTCTCAATTGACCTACTCGAGTCCTCTCCGCGTATTGCTCCTTATGCTCATACGCAGATGGCATATGCGTGGATCAATCTACAAAGATATGACGAGGCAAAAGCAGAACTGGCAATTGCTCAGAAATTGGTAACAAAGTCAGGAGACTCTTTGCAACTCCTGTGGCATCGGTTGGTTGAAGGCATTCTCGACAAAGCGGAGGGCAGGTTTGATAGTGCCATCGAATGCTTTAGCGAAGTGATGAAGCATCTAGAAGAAGACCCAGTTCCTCTCTATCAGAACATTTGTTTACTCAATCTCACTGATATTGAAATCGCTAGACTCTCGAAGGACTCGTTAGACAAGGTAACTGTCTCTTCTGGACCGTGGATGAGGAAGCTGGAAGAACATGCAGAGAAGAATGACCTCCCAGGCATCGCAGCTCAATCTCTTCTTCTCAAGGCAAAACTCCTCCAAAAGCAAGGTCTGTTTGATGAGGTTCGAAAGATTATCAAAGAGGTTCACAAGACTGCTGAAACTCCAAGTATGAAGTATCTCAACGATATAGCAATCTCCATGTTTCCTGACATCATAGTTTCCTGACTTCCAAAATACTGATGTAGAAGTTCTGCCATATAGTACCGATTTGGCCGGTTTGAGGTTTGAATGATTGAAGCCACTTGGAACAATAACCATATGTTTTCCACATGTCGATGAGGAAACAAGATCTATGCTTCAGTCAGTCATGGATGAGGCAGAGAATTTCGGTGTCTTTACAGAAACACTCTGTGAAAAAGTATACTCAGAACACTCATCACCGTTGTTAAAGTACTTCGCCTTCTTTTTCTCTTTTCATATTCAAAACTACAATCTGACTGACAGGTTAGAAACTGTGGGAAAGGTGTCCGATATTGCTAGACCTCTATACCTTATATCAATGACTCATAAGGGTGATACAATTAGTTGGGAGAAGATGAAACACTCGCTTATTAAAGCAATAAGAGCCGCTCCTAATGATTGGATTGCAAGTCACTTATACCTTACTTGGAGATTGAGAGGGGAACCATTCTTCCCAGAGGTTGATACTGATGTCAAGCCTATTGAATTAATCACCTCTAGTGTGCATATAAACAAGGAGTTGGAATTTTTCAAATCTTACCTCATGCAAATTAAGGCGCGGAGCTATTACCGTGAGGATAAGATCCAAGAAAGCATCGAGTTGGAGCAAGAAGCTCTCGCTATATTAAGAAAATATGATGAACAGATTCTTGTAGCTAATATTCTCTATTCTCTTGGAAATAAATGTAAACACACAGATTTGAAACGAGCAATCGATATTCTACTCACGGCAAGAGAGTTAAGTGAAACCCTTGGTTACAAATATCTCCTTGCCTTGATTCAACACGAAATGGGTCATATCACAGCACTACGAGGAGAATTCGATGCTGCGATTCAACATCAATCTGAATATATTAATTATCTAAACTCCTTGGGTCATAACAGCGTCTTTGTATACTCTATTATTGCTCATTATTACAATCAAATGAAACAGGGGCGTAAAGCTCTAGAAAATGCGATTGTTGGATCAAGAATTGGAAGAGGTGTAGCTCGGTTAAGTGCATATTTTCCTCTACAGATTGCTTGGGCATTGATAAACCTCCGCAGATTCGATGAAGCTAAAACTAAGCTTGCAGAAGCCCATCAGATAGCATTAAAGTCAGGAGACTCAAATGTAATCCTATGGTGTCGAGCAGTAGATTGTATTCTTGATAAAGCTGAGAATAATTTTGAGACTGCCATTGAGTGTTTTGAAGAAGTTCTGAAAGATTACAAAGAGAGTCCAACTCCTCTTTGGCAGAATCCCTGTTACCTCAATCTTACAGAAATGGAGATTGAAATGCTCTCAGAAGAATCTTTGAAGGAGAAAACCGAATCTTCTGGACCTTGGATGCAAGAGTTAGAACAATATGTGCAAAATTATGATTTGCCTGGCATTGCAGCTCAAACTCTTCTTCTTAAGGCAAAACTTTGTCACAGACAAGGACAATTTGATGAGGTTCGTAAGATACTCAAAGAGGTCAAGAAGAGAGCAGAGGCCCCAAGTATGAGGTATCTTAACGACTTGGCTATTTCCATGTTTCCTGATATCATAGTGATCTAAATTGCAAAACATTGATGTGGAAGGTCAGCTGAATAATACCGAATTCGCTGGTCTGAGGTGCGTGAGAGTGGAGCCAATCGGGACCATAACCATGTGCTTCCCACATGTGGATGAAGAAACAAAATCTATACTCCAATCAGTGATGGATGAGGCAGAAAACTTTGGAGATTTCACGGAGAAGTTATGCGACAGAGTCTGTACTGAAGCGTCATCTCCCTTACTGGAGTATTTCGCTGTCTACTTTGCTTTTTATCTTGATTGCTATACTTTGGTCAATAGATTAGCCTCTACTGGAAAGGTAACGGACTTAGGGTTGCCTCTGCTCCTACTAACGAGGGCTCGAAGAGGTGACGTAGTCAGCTGGGATGAAATGAAAGAATCAATGAAACGGGCATTAATGGTTGCTCCAAATGACTGGATAACAAGTCAACTCTATTTAAGTTGGAGACACGAGGCTATGGCATTCTACCCGGAGTCTGATGTAGACATCAAACCAATTGAGGTAATTGCATCCAGTGTGGAAAAGAATACCGATCTTGCCTTTTTCAAAGCATTTCTTCTAAATATGAGGGCCTTTGGGTACGAAAGCGAGCACAAAGACAAAGAAGCAATAGATCAAAGAAAACAAGCTATTGCGATTGCGAGAAAGTTTGATGAGCCAATATTAATGGTAGGTACCATCTGTCACATGGCTGGTTCCATCAGGGCGACCGATGTAAAACAGGCAATTGATCTCTTTATTTCAGCTAGAGAACTCAGCGAAAGATTAGGTTATAAAAATGGAGTTGGTGCTGCTCTACAAAATTTGGGATTCATCATGGCAATTCGCGGAGAATTCGATGCGGCAATTGAATATTCCTTAGAATACAGAAGAATCAGAGAGTCACTCGGTCTACCTACACAATATAGCGACCAAATGATTGCATCGATGTACAACCAAATGGGAAACGGAGAGGAAGCCTATCAACTAGCTAAGACTGTAGTCGAATTTGCCACTAGTACATCTGTAATGCGGCATAATGCCAACCCTCATCGCGATCTGGCTTGGGCTCTAGTCAACCTTGGTAGATATGATGAGGCTGAAGCAGAGCTCGCAATTGCAAGCAAAATAGCAACAAAATCTGGGGATTCCAGACAAATGATAACGGTTCAATTAGTGGAAGGTATTCTTGATAAAGCAGAGGCTAACTATGATAGTGCCACCCTGGTCTTCAAAGAAGTGCTGGACTATCTAAAAAACAATCCAATTCTCCCGGTTCAGAATATATGCCTCCTCAACCTCACTGAAATCGAAATCGAAATGCTCACAGACGAATCCCTGAAAAAGAACTTAGATTCCTCTGGTCCTTGGATGGCAAAATTAGTGGAACATGTTGAGAAGAATGATCTGCCTGGTATTGCTGCTCGTGCGTTGCTACTAAAGGCTGAACTTCGCAGGAAACAAGGATGGAATGATGACATGCGGAAGTTGCTCAAGCAGGTTCAAGGAATAGCCAAGGCTCCAAGCATGAAGTATCTCAATGATCTGGCAGTTTCCATGTTCCCTGATATCATATTTACCTGAATTCCAAAACACTGATGTAGAAGGTCAGTGTAATACTACCAATTTCGTTGATTGAAAGTATTAAGCTTGGAGCCAATCGGGACCATAACCAACTACTTTCCCTTCTTAAAAGAAGAAACAGTCGACGTTCTGAAGGAAGTTATGGACCAAGCAACAAATTACTATGACTTTGTGGTCCGACTGGGTAGCAAAGCCTGCGATGAGGATGTCTCCCTTGAACTTGCCTACATGGCCGCCTTACATGTGTGGCGTTCCGAAGAGAGGAGTCTTCAGGACAGACTGCGGGAAAAATTCAATGACACTCCTGAAATATTGGTATGGACATTTTCACTGATTGATATTCCATACACATTTGTTTATCGTGACAAGATATCAGGAGTTCTGAGTAGAGTGTAAGAAACAAATCCTCCAGATTGGATGCTCATGGATCTGTATTATGATATCGAGAGTTATCTGATTGGGAATACCCCATCAGAATTCGCTGAGTTGTCGATAAAACTTGAAACCATTTTAGACAATAATCCGAATCTTGTATGTTTTGAGTCATATCTCTCAGTTATTCAATCTTTTATACACAGTTTGGAAGGAGATCATGTTCTTTCCTTTCTTACAAAGCAAAGAGCTTTGGAGCAAGCACGAAAAGCAAATGATGTCCTTTCGGTGATATCAATAACAGGAAGCCTTGCATATATGCTCAAGGATCACAATGCTATGTATGCACTGGAATACGCTGAGGAGTTTTACAAACTCGGTGTCTTGTCTGGTCTACCAAGGAAAATAGAAGCTGCAAGACACTACATGGGATTGATACATGCAGTCAGGGGGGTGTATGATATGGCCGTTGAATGCCAAGTAGCCGCTGCTGAGGTGTACAATAATGACAAAGGACCTCCCAGTTCAAGATGTGCTATTGTTTCAATTTACTATTCTGACTTGGAGGATGCAAGACAGGCGTTGTACTGGGCAAATGAATCGTTTCGAATAACAGGCGGAAAAGGCGACGTTCAGATGCATTATGCAATGCTACGTGCATTGCATCTACTTCATAGAATAGATGCTGCAGATTATCACCTGAATGAATTGCACAAGCTGAGTCTGGAGAGCGCAGCTGATTTCGATCAAGCACTGTTCTTGGAAGGAAGAGGTATCCATGAGTTGAAGTCAGGGGATCCGCAAGCTGCAATTGCTAGTCTGGAGCAAGCACTTGCTGTAGTTGAACCGCTCAATCTTCATATTGGAATCAATCGGTGTCTTGTTGCTCTAACACAGGTCGAGATTCAACTGGCTGATGAATCCAGTAAAGACGACTCATCAGGTCCATGGATGGTGCGGCTTGAGAGCCACGCACAGAAAAGAGACTACCCTGGAATCCAGATGCAAGCTGCACTTCTCAGGGCGGAGTTCCTTGTAAAGCAGGGCCGAAAGAGCGAGGCACGAGAGGTCTTGCAGGATGCTCTCGAAATCCTCGACTCGCCAACTGTGAAGACCCTCCGCACTAGGATTCAGAATATGCTTGGTGACCTCATTGTTGCTTGATTGATTTTGTTGGAGTTTCATCAGCTAAAGTTACCGGAAGCCTTTATAGGAGGCCCAAATCCATCCCGATTCCTCCGGGCTGAGGAGGTCATATCCCGGAGATTTTGATAGAAGGAAGTATTCCCCATGACTGTTGCTGTTGTTGGTGTTGGATATACTGATTTTCGAAGTGCAACTCCCGACGTTACATTCAAGGAACAGATGTTTGAAGCTGCTGTCAAGGCTTACACCGATGCTGGCGTAAGTCCTAGAAAAGACATTGGTAGCTTCATCACAGGGGCTGAGGACTACTGGGAAGGCTACTCAATCTTCGACGAGTTTGTGCCTGACCAGCTTGGTGCCACTCTCCGTCCGGTCTGTACAATAAGTGGAGATGGACTGCAAGCTTTGATGACAGGAGTCATGCAGGTAGAAACTGGGATGTTCGATATTGTGGCAATCGAAGCACATAGCAAGGCATCTGACATGCTTTCATTCACAGGGATTGTAAGCCATGGACTTGATCCAGTTTATAATCGAAGCATGAATGTGAGCCCCTTCTTTGTTGCAGGGCTTGAGATGAGAAAGTATCTCTCTGAGACAAAGACAACTAGGGAGCAATGTGCACGAGTTGTAGTTAAGAACAAGAAGAATGCGTTGGACAATCCCTTGGCAGCATATCCAGCTAGTATGTCTGTTGATGAAGTGATGAACTCTGAGATGGTTTCTGACCCATTGTCTCGACGAGACTTAAGTCCCTTAGCTGATGGAGCCATTGTTTTTGTACTTGCCTCTGAGAAGAGGGCAAAGGAGCTCTCGGATTATCCCATCTGGTTGAAGGGACTGAGCTGGATCTCAGAAACACCGTGGTTGGAGTCACGAAACTGGAGTGAAGCCACTTACGCCAAGCTCGCATCGAAAAAGGCTTACAAGATGGCAGGTATCATAGATCCCAAGAAACAACTGGATCTTGTAGAGGTTGATGACTGGTTCTCATACAAAGAGCTTCAACATCTTGAAGCAATTGGAATATGTGAGAAAGGTCAGGCTGGGAAACTACTTGAACAAGGTAAATTTGACAGAAACGGAGAAACTCCCGTCAATGTGTCAGGTGGGCGATTGGGAGCCGGCAACCTCCTAGAAGCCTCCTCACTGCAGTCAGTTCTTGAATGCGTGCTGCAGCTTCGAGGTCATGCAGGAAAGAGGCAGATTAAGAACGCCCGGACAGCAGCTGCTCAATCATGGCGCGGAATTCCAACAGCCACTGGTAGCATGCTGATTCTTAGCAATGAGAAGTAGGAGGAGATGAAAGATGACAATAAAGAGAAGAGTTGCAGTCATTGGAGCTGGCATCACACTGTTCAGAAGAAGGTTGAAAGAAACTGGGAAAGAACTCTCCTACCATGCATCGAAGATGGCATTGGATTCTGCAGAGATGAACCTCAGTGAGATTGAGAGTGTTGTGATGGGAACCGCGCCCGACGCGTTCGATGGAATTCACATGAAATCGGAGAACCTGCTTGATGGAGCAGGAGGAACCGGACGACCCTATATGCGCCCCTTTGTGGGTGGTGGTACTGGTGTGTTTGCACCCATTGCTGGATGGTGGCATGTAGCTTCAGGTCTTTATGATACATGCCTGGTCGTGGCTGAAGAGAAAATGAGTCCAGTACAACCACATCCCCAGACCGCCTTTCGTACTATCTGGGACCCAATCATCACGAGACCGCTTCAACCTAATCTTGTCTGGATCTTCGCCCTCGAGATGAACCGATACATGACGAAACACAACATCCCAAAGGAGCACATCGCTGAGGTTGCAGTTAAGAATAAGAGCAACGCCCTGGACCATCCCAGTGCTCAACTAGCAGCAAAGATTACTGTTGAGGACGTAATGAACTCAGAAACAATGGTCTGGCCAGTGCAACGACTGGATATCAGTCCACCAAGCGATGGAGCTGCAGCATTGGTTCTGGCATCTGAGGAGGTCGCCAAAAAATACACCGACTCGCCAGTCTGGATTGATGGTGTGGGTTGGTCACTCGATAGTTCGTACTGGACAAATCGAGACCTATACTACCCTCAATACGTTGAGGAGGCTGCAAAAATGGCCTACAAGATGGCAAAAATTGATGACCCACCCAACCAGGTATCCTTCGCTGAACCATATGATCCGTTCACCTACAAAGAGCTTCATCACATGGAAGGGCTTCTCTTGGCAAAGAAGGGAGAGGCACCAAAACTCACCCACGAGGGAGTAACTCAACGTGATGGAAAACTACCGATTTGTCCATCTGGTGGTCTACTTGGCGTTGGTAACCCAATAGCCGCTGCTGGATTGATGAAGTGCTGCGAGGCATTCTGGCAACTGCGAAATGAGGCTGGGAAACGACAGGTCGATGGAGCAGAGACCGGTGTGTGTCAAGCATGGGGAGATCTCATGCAGGTTGGTACAGTGACAGTGTTCAGGAGATGATGACAATGAGTGAGAAGATGAAAGAAGTTCCAGGAATATACCTCCGGGATGCTGAACTCAAGGCAAAAGACGCCATCACGTTCAAGTGGCGTCCAAATGCTAAATATGTCTGGGCTGGGGGAATTGCATATAGTCGATACTTGGAGGAACTCAAGAATGGTCGTATCATTGGCAGACATTGCAGTGAGTGCGAACGAATTCTTGTTCCACCAAGGATGTTCTGCGACAAGTGTTTCCGTGCCACAGATGAATGGGTGTATGTCAAGGACACAGGAACCATCAACACCTATTCAGTGTCATATCTAGATGCTGATGCCAACCGGATTAAAGAGCCAATCCTCGTTGCAGTCATCGAACTGGATGGTGCGAGCGAGGGCATTGGCATACTCCACTATGTTGACCCGAAAGTAGATCCGAAAGACCTGCATGTTGGGATGAGACTCAAGGCTGTCTGGAAACCTGAGAAAGAGCGGACTGGATCAGTCACTGATATCGCTTATTTCGAACCAATAAAGGAGGGCTAGAGAAATGTCTTTTGATAAGAATACTAATCCATTGAAACTTCATCACGTAATTGGAGATATGGAGGCTGACTATATCTATACACCTGGAATTGCAGGTGACAAGTTCTTCAAAACACTACGAGACGAAGGGAAGTTTCTCGCAACTCATTGTGAATCATGCGACCACACCTACCTACCTCCTCGAATGTACTGCGAGAGGTGCTTCTTAAAGCTTGACAAATGGATCGAAGCAGAATCCACTGGCGTTGTCGACACATTCACCTTAGTGAGTGAAGACAGTAATGGCGATAAATTAACCGAACCTGTTCTTGTTGCCTTCATCAGGATTGACAAGACGAATGGTGGTGTGATTCATAAACTTGGTGGGATTGATGCTGAGTCAGCCAAGGTTGGTATGAAGGTCAAGGCGGTTCTGAAGGACAAATCAAAACGCACTGGTGGTCTGACAGATATAGCCCATTTTACACCTCAATGAAATAACCAAATATAGACAGAGCTGGTGTGAACCAGCTCTCCTCTAATTTCACTTACAAAACTACGTGTATAGATTGCGATGAGTCAACATGAAATCGTGAAGGAGATGTGCGCACCTGTCTAAGAATGGGTCAAGACCATTAAGTAGAGATTAATCACAATGAGCTTGTAATCACCAGCTCTCTCTTCTATTTCTCACCGAATTTCCAGTTAGCATCCAGTTCAACTAGCATCTTATGCCCAAAAGAAGAAATTATGAATTAGAACGTTTGCTTTTACCGCAAACGTTTTTAATATCCGCAAACGTCAGTCCGTTTCATGTCATCAATCAGTCAGGATCGATCTGGAAAAAGAACGCAGATTGCGTTCGCTCTCGTGCTGATTATAACTCTTAGCAGTATCGGGGTCGCTGTTCATTTCATACCTGTCGCCACCAATAATTTTGACATACAGTGTATGGCTATTGGAGATGATGGAATGGGACCCAATTGTATTCGGGTTGTTGGACTCTTTGCTCCATTTGATGAAGATCTCACACTTCAAACACTTACATGTGAACCCTCCGTTACTGGACTCAATCCATTAGATACTAAAACGAATGAATCATCTTATACTACTCCTTTTCATGGAATCTTATCAATCGATGTCTACGGTGATTTCGTAGCGGGAACTGAGTATCAGTTTACCTTTCAATTCCTCTATGATAGCGACAAGGTGAGAACAGTATATTTCGCACCTGTGTTCACGCCAGGTATCCTGAGTACCTACGAAAATACTACTGAGTCCTTTGGTGAACAACGCGTGTTCTGGACACCTCTATCACAGCCAGAATCCACAGAGTTGAGTGAACTGAATGCTACTCTTCTCGCTGTTGGTGATTCCTGCTATGTCTACATGGCAAACGAATCGATAGATATCCTCGGAGAAAGCGCAGCAGTATCGAAATGCAGCCAGTTAGGGCAAATATTCGATGATGTAATTTACCCTAAGGCGGTTGAGCTTGCTGGAAGCCCTGACGGTCATCTCGGAGATATTGATGGCGATCCAAGAGTGACACTCTTCCTTGCACCATTAGTACGGTATATGGGAAATGCGTATTTGGGATTTCATGTTCCATGGAATGAATGCCCGTTTCCATTTTCTAACCGGAGAGAAATGGTTTACATTGAAGCTGAAAGGGACTTTGATGAAACTGTATGCATTACTATTCATGAATTCAATCACTTGATTTGGGATAATTATGAAACGGACGAAGCAGACTTCCTGATGGAGGGCTTAGCAAATCTTGCTATAGATTACACAGGGTACTGGTACTATATTACAGATGCAGTCACGACTACTTACACATATCATCCAGAAGTTTCTCTCCTCCATTTCAATAGGTTCTACGGTCGCCTTTGGGATGCAAGCTACGGTCAAGCATATCTCTTTGTGACCTATCTTGCTGAACGGTTTGGCATGAGTGCAGTGAGGGATCTTGTGAGCATATGCGAGGATGGTCCAGCAGCAGTCGAGATTGCGCTTACCAATGCAGGGTATGATCTAACATTCAATGATGTCTACCTTGATTTCATTACTGCATGTGTTTTAGATAACATTGAGATTGAGGATGGCATCTATGGATTCGAGTCATGGAACTATACAATCCAAAGTTACACAACCCTACCGAGCAATTACCCAATCATAAGGGAGAACGTCAAGCATTATCATTATGGTTTCAATGTATACAGATTGTTCGCACTACCAGACAACTTCACAATTAATATTGAAAAACTACGTCCATACGCCATGGGAGTGGTTGTAGCTATGAGAAACTCCAGTGGGTGGTATGTGTTTCAATCTCAATTCCATTCAACATCTGGAGCAATCTCCAAGTATATTCAGAGCAACGGGGCTGAAGAAGCGTATGTGATAACCACTCTAATGTCAGATGAAACTCCGACTGATTTTGAGGATGTATTCGAGCTTGCTGAAATACCATCAGCGAGTCTGGACCTCTCAATCACAGAGGGAGATACAGAAGATCAACCAAGACCTGACTTGATTATCATCCCCGTTTCAATTCTGGCAATCGCAGCACTTAGTAGCATCTTCATGGTCGCTAAAAGGAAAAGATGGAAGTGAATGGATTGGGCAATTGGAATCTGCGAGATTATATTGAAACAATCAAGCTTAGCGTTCGCTTCACAAAAACATACTATCTCTCTATCTTCTTAGCGATACTAGGTGTCTTCGTGATAACCATAAGCTTGTTTCTATTGATAGTATTCATTGGAACCATTCCCATTTCGATTGTCTATGGGCCTTTTGATGAGATATTCGATGCCTTCGACTATATAGGAGTTGCATTGTCTGGAGCGAACAGTGTCGAAGCAGTCGGAATTGTTCTGTTTGTGGGTTCCGCACTTTTTGCACCGTTTTTAATTGCTCTGGGTGCACTGTTTGGGATTGGGCAGGAAATTTTTGAGAGTGGATCAACAACTGCTGAGGATGCGCTGCTCTGGTATCGGCAGAAATTCACTCGTCTGGCAGCTGGAGGAATTGTCCAGTTTCTCTATATAATTGGTCCAATCGGGATAGAGTACATCCTTACAGTATGGTATTTCGGAAACCAGGTGGTGGATAGTACCTCGCTAATGCTTCTGATCATCATAGCTATTGTCTGGTTTTTAATTAGTTCAGGAATGCTGTCAATGGTATTTCCCTTGATAGTTGATGGCATGTCTATTTCCGCATCCATCAAACACTCAATAAGGCTGACTTGGAACAACCTTAGTGCTGTATTCTCAATCTGGATTACATTCTCATCTTTGGGTTTGCTGATACTCGGACCCATCATTGCCCAAGAGCTTGCTGATTTTCCAATAATTGCAGAACAATGGTATGATTTGTATGTGCTTACATCAGCTGTCCTGATTTTTCTGTTACTACTACCGGTCTATGTGCTCTCTACATCGAGAACTTACCTCATTATTTCAGACCCGAATATCAAAGAAGCACAGGAAGTTCACACTAAGGAGGTTCAGTAGGATGAATCACGTGAATGAATCTCATCAGATGAAAGACCTTGAGATTATTTCCGATCCAAACACTATCAAAGTTCTCTTTGATAAGATACGTGCACTGATTGTTTTCAAATATCTTGTTAATCAGGAGATGACAGTCAAGCAGCTCGCAGATGCCATAGGGAAGAATCCAGGAAATGTATTACGTCATATCGAACGGCTAAAGAGTGTTGGTCTGGTTCAGCAGGTTAGGACTGAAAAGACTACAACTGGAATTGTTCAGCGATACTATAGAGCTACAGCACGAGAATACCGTTTAGGTATTGCAGATATGATAAAGGCAAATGGTGGAATTAAGACTTATGCGAAAGACCGACTCCGCAATATGATATTGGGGCTTGAAGCATATGGGGTTAGTATTCCTGAGTCAAGGATGAACGCTGCACTTAGTATACTTGAGGAGTTAATTGAACGAGAGAACCAAATCAGCTCTGAAATTGCAATCGTCAATGAAGAATTTTGGAACATCTTGCCAACACACCAACAGGAAGATGCATCCCGACTGATGAGAGATGTAATGCTGACACGAGATGATGAATATCTGAAACTAAAAGATGAATGGTGGTCTTTGGTAATGTCGTTTCACAAAACCAAATAAGAAGAAAATAATGAACCTCGAGAAAGAGTTCTCAAGCTCTATTCTCATATTCTTCCTTAGCATCATAATTTCCGACAAACTTACAAGTGAAAAGCAGGTTGCGCTCTGGTAGGCGAAGCCTTTGACTTCTATTGAAAATCTCAATAAGACACTCGGAAATATCCTATTAATTTGGAGTATCTCTTGTATCATAGTTGGTATTGCACTCTATTTCTTCTCTTTTGATCCACTACTTCAAGGAATAGGCTTCGAAGCAATGCTCTGGGGTTTGATTAACCTCGTAATCGCGTACAAACTACTAAAACGGAAAGAGCACGTTCTAGAGAAAATCAGACGAGAACTATCCATAAGCCTTGGTCTAGATCTCATCTACCCGATCATCGGTCTACCACTTATCTTCTTGGGGCAAGATGCATATCTCGTAGGAAATGGATATGGAATAATCATCCAAGGAGCGTTTCTATTAGTACTAGACCTATCCTATCACAGGAGATTCAAGCAACTTGCCTGAAGAAGAAGTCGGTTTCTAATTGAAAATGTGGTCAGAAAAATGATTCTGTCTTTGAATAAATTAGGTGTTGCGGACAAAAGCTAGGATTAGATTCCGCCAACTCTCGTGATTTTACAAAGACATATCTAGAGTTTCTTACAAGCGGTTACAAGATTTCGCAATAATTGGGGGATTAATATGAAGCGAGCGAGTTTGGTTTCTTTAGGTATGCTAATCATTTCAACACTCTATGTTACAAGTGGTTTCCAATTAGCCATATTCCCGGGATTCGAATATACAACTCCTTACAATTTAAAAGATGTTTTCGCGGAGTCGTACATTGGTCATGATCCAATCAATATTCGTAATGACACAGATTTTAAGAGTCAAGCTGATAGCGAAGGCTGGGAGGGCAACGGTACCTTATCATTTCCATATGTCATCGAGTCATATACGATTATTTCAGGTGTTGAATACTCTATTCAAATCACCGATGTATCATCATACTTTGTGATACGCAATTGTATTTTTACAAACAGCTTCAGGGGTTCATATGGGGTTAGATTAGAAAATGCAACCTACGGCCACTTATTCGATTGCGAAGTCAGCAAACAAGTTTATGGTGTCTATGTTTATGAATCGCCGGGACTTGCTATTGATAATGTGACCGTTTGGGACTGCAATGATACTGGTTTATACATCACATACTCTGCAGGTTGTAGCATAACTGCATGTAATGTGACTGATTCTGACATAAATATAGCAATTGACAACTCTCCATCTTGCGAAGTCATTAATAATGTCATATATGGGAGTCTGAACGGTCCGGGTTTAGGTGTCACATATTCTGGCTTGACTATAGTGAGTCAGAACCAAATCTATGATAATTCTGAGAATGGTGTCTGGTTGACAAACTCAGACAATTGTATTCTTACAAATAATATGATTTACAACAATACTATTCATGGTTTGTATAGTGAAACATCAGATTTTGTTGAAGTAAACGCGAATGAAATCTGGGGTAATGGATGGTATCCAACAGAATCACTGTCCAATGGTATCCATACAGAGTCTTGCGATTATTGGACCATTCTTGGTAATCAAATATGGAATAACACAGAGAGCGGAGTTTTTCTGATGTCCTCCGAATATGGGAATATTGTTAGTAATGTTGTTTTTGATAACAATTTCACAGGTATTTTCTCTGATCATTCATTATCGCAATTCATCAGCGATAACATCGCATATCGAAATGAAATTGGAATCTATAGCACTGACATGAATGCTCGAATAATAGACAATATTGTTTTTGACAATGTATTCGGGATTGGCATGTTGGGTAGTTCGACTTGCTGGGTCCATAGTAATGATATTGGGTGGAATTTTGATGATAACGCCTATGATGTTGGTGGATTTGATAATAATTGGTATATGAATTGGTATTCAGATTTCTCTGGTCAGGGAAACTATACAATCACACAACCTGATGTTTTCGATATGTATCCATCCAAGAGTTTGGAAATCAATTCATCGACTCCTCAAGAATATAATTATGGCACGAGTGGAAACAGAATCTTCTTCCCAGCTCAAGCTTTGAATCCGAAGGAGTATGAAGTATATGTAAACGATAATTTACTCTATCACAAAACCTGGGATGGTACTGATATTGAGATAGATGTTGATGGGTTTGATGTAGGTAACTATGAGATTACAGTTGCAGTTTATCATGTATCGGGTCATTCTACTAATGCAACTTCAGCGCTGTATGTACTGGCTCCTACTACAACTGCTCCTACTATCCCCACAACAACTTCTCCCATAACACAACCGCCTCCCGATGGTATCAATTTGATAATTGTCGTTATTGGTGGAGGTGCTATCGCTGTTGTCATTATTATTGTAGTACTGATGCGAAGGCGCCTTAGTCAGGATTGAGTGAAGATGAGGCTTTCTTGTGAAAATCTGACTTCTTGATTCATGGGACATAGTTTTCGGGATACCAGTGAAGGTTGTCTGGACGCCAAAGAACGAACGATAGGGAACCGTCACTTACTTCTGGTTCGAACCAGCTGATGGTTAGAAACCAAGACCGATGAATCCAGAGAAGGAGCGTATGAAGGAACTCTGCTCTAGGCGACGAATTTATCAAGTCCATGTTATAGAACAACCGGAAAAGGAGCTTACACTCATTTTCTCTTAATTTGCAAATATACAATAGATACGACTTGTGTGTGAGTCAATATGCCAAGTGATGAGTGGAACTACTTTGTCGAGAACTACTTTGGCGACCCCTATATGATGTGGCCTGATGGGATTGATGAGAAATCAGTCATCCCACTCAAGGATAAAGAGCGGGAAACTGCTGAAGACATGCTCATCAAGTCTCTTGAAGAAGGGAGCCACTATGGTGCTATAGGTCTCCGAGAGTTGAGATCCACAAAGGCAGTTCCAATCCTCGAGGAACAATTAGGGATGAACAATGGGACTCTCGCGGTTGAGATTGCTGTAGCCCTTTGCATTATCAAAAATACTCTGGAGTACCTTCCTCACATCCTTGTGGCTCTCAAGTTATCCCCTTTTGGTCGGATAGGATTTATGTAGCATGAGCACTGCGACGTTTTCCCACCGAAGAGATTGTAGAGGCTTTGTTTGAATCTGTTGCAAAGGACCATGAGTATTTAGTCCGGAATCACGCCTCGGAAACTATACTCTTCCTCCACGGTCTTCAACCCTCTATCACTATGCATGAAGAAATCTTCAAGCACATGATTGTCGAGTTTGACAAGGCTAATGATGCGTCGATTGATAATGCACTCGCTTACTACAAGATGTGTGCTGATATGTTGCGTGATCTGATTGAGAAGAAAGGAATTCTAAGGACCGGTCCAATAATTGAGAATATCTGGAACTGGGAACAATAATAGCTTAAGAAAGAGAGAAGAGGTGAATACTCCCTGTGAACTCTCATAGAGAGATCTGTTCCTCACTCCTGATGCATGACAAAACCCCGCTATGGTAGTACTCAGAATTTCTTAGTGGGATAATACTCCTTGACATAATTCGGATATGAGTCTGAAAAACCAAGAATCTCATATCTTATGATAATGCGCAAACGTCCTAGCTAGAACTGCATGCAACTCGTGCTTCAGATATTCATCTTATAACTTTCATATTCTTCAGCACAATCTGATCAATCCTCTCGGTGATAATTACGAACTCATAATACAAGAACCTACATTATTAACAGCAGATATGAAGAAAGCTAGAGTTTTTAGTATGATATTATCGCAAATGAGGTATGGTTTTAGATGCTAAACACAAAAGAATGGCATTCACGCTTCTATGCCTGCTTGTGTCTAGCACAATTTTCTCGAGTTTCTTGATTTTCATCGACTCATATTCCTACAACATTTGGGACTACGAAACTGATGTGGGGCCGGCATCGATGGTGATTCTTGGTTCAGAAGGACTAGACTTCATTGATGAGATTCTAGCACTACCAGAGATTAATAGAGTTTCATCGCTCAAAACATCAATGGCATCTGTTATTGCATATCCTCCTGAATACAATGCCTCATTCGCTTGTTCAGAAGCCATGATTGAAAATACAAATGGTTACACTATTCAAGGCCCCTTAGATGAGGTATCAAATAGGACTATTAGAGTGGGATATATCGATGAAACATTTCAGGATAATTTCCCTTCAATCATAAATATAACAAGTGGAAAATTGCCTGAGAGTGACTCAGAAATTGCATTTTCAGAATGGTTGGCTAGTATCTTCCAAGTGACAGCAGGAGATATTGTAAGTTATGAACATGGTGTGAATAATCCACACTATTCAACTCTCCGTCTTGTAGGAGTCTATTCACAAGATGAGGCGGATACAAGAAGCGGTCATTATTATAGACTTGCAGATGCTGTAGTTCCTCCAGCGCTCTTGACCAACGATAGTCGAGAAGACTATCTTTTCTTGGATGTAGAACCCCGTCATCATCCATTAATCCCCTCTACTGGAGTTTCTTATCTAGCCGATATCGAAGAAAAAATCAGAGAGCTTGATCCCCAATACAGTTTATTTCATCATACATCGTTCTACATTGATGATATCTTAGCCAAAGGAATCATTAGGTATCAAGCTTGGCTCTTGTCTACAAGGTTTCAGCAATCTACTAGAATTATTGGTTTCATATTTTTTGCTCTAGTTTTCGCGGGATTTGGAATTAGATATAACATAAAAGACAAGAAGACAGAGATTGAGATGCTTAGAGCAAGAGGGGGTTCGAGCGCTCAGATTACCTTGTTATATCTTCGAGAGTTACTATTTCTTGGAGTTTTATCAACTATTATTGCTGTGGGCCTTGGCTTTTCGATAAGCAGAATCGGTTTCGCGACTATAGGATTCTTTCATTTTGAGCAATTAGTTACTAGTCCATTTCTGCTTTCACTCGATTCTATTATTATCTTGATCATATTGAGTATAGTAGTCCCTTTGAGCCTGTATTCGATTCTTCATAACAATTCGAATATTGTTACAAAAGGATCTATTGGTTTTGGAGGTCATGCAAAATTAGCAAGACTAGTGCGGTTGTTTCGTTGGGACATTTCATTATCACTAGTTTCACTTGTAATTCTCCTGAGTATCTGGGGATCAAATAGTCTAATCACTCAGAGTTCTATCTTTTCTCTTCTCTCATATGTTACCCCATTTACATTTTTCATTGGACTTGCAGGTATGATATCCAGATCATTAAAGATTAGCTCAAATTGGCTCTCTTCAAGACTCAGAAAACCAATTGGAAAACTTGCTTCTGGATTGGGAATAAGACGAATAAGCTCGAATGTGTCGACTTCTGGTACAACAGTACTAATCCTTGCCTTAGCAATCAGCCTTGCTTGGAATGGTGCTGTTTTCGAGGTCACATTGCCCAATACAATACTCAATCAAACGAGATTTGCAATAGGCGGAGATTTAACACTCCGGTTAGAAGATGATAGTAGGGACCTCTGGGATGATTTATTCCAAAACGTAACTGAGAGTCCAATAGTGGAAGGACTTTCAATCGTCACAACCTATGGACTCTCACTGTCTTCAGAAATGCAAAATCTTGTTGAGTTTGTATCCATAGAACCAATGCTGTACGCTGATGTTGGTTATGACTCACTCGGTGCTCCATTAGCACAATCAAACTTAATGCCTTCACTTTCTATACTAGATAAGAATCCAACTGGAGTTATCATGACTTCTGATATAGCAAGGAGTTATGGGTTGTCTGAGGGTGACACACTTAGAGCCTTTCGTGCCAATGGGTCAGAAGTAGATACGCTAATCTTTAACATTCTCTCTATTGTTGAATCTCTACCGGACTCTATGGTTGGACCTGATGGCTACACACCGCCTCCATTGGGCTCTTCTGATAGAGTTGGTCGTGGTCAAATCTGGATGCATATACAACATGCTGAAACGGTATTTCTGCATAACTCCTCTATAGCAACGACTCTATGTGTTCGAACGCGTGAGGGTGCAAATGGACAAGAACTTGTGGATGCAGTTCTTGACTCCAATCTGGCAGATGCCATCTTGGGGTATGCAGTTGCGAGTGTAATAGCAGAACAGTCATCACTGCAAAATCTGTTTATCTTCGAGAGTTCTATCGATACAATTCTTATAATCATAGCATTGGGTTCAATACCAGTTGCATTTCTCATGCACTTCTATGAACAATTCGAAGACAAAAGAAAGGAATCAGCCCTTTTGAGGGCAATTGGAATGGAATCTATGCAATTACACAAGTACCAAATGATAGAAACACAGAGTGTTGCTCTATATGGCATACTTCTCATTACTTTAGGATCTCCCATTTTAATAACAACTTCATTGAACGTGTCAATGTATAATTCGCCAATCGCGTTTAAGGCATTCCCATATCCGATTCTTCTCTCAATCCCTTGGATTCCTCTAGTGATTCTAATAGCCTACTTAGTTCTATGCGCGGGTGCAATAGGATTCATCGTTTCTTTTCTTAACGTTAAGAAAACTATTGGTAAAGTAACTAGAGACATCTGGTTAGATAGCTTAAACAATAGGGGGCAAACCGAGTGAATGTATTGAGTCGGCTTATATCAGATGCCCCACAGGTTCTTGCGACACTTCTTATTTTCTCATTATCAGCAGGAGTTTTTGGTGGAGTTCTAATATACATGGATAGTGCTGGGCCTTATGTGTTGACTGAAATGGCTGATGATGCACCAATTCATATGGTGGTGGATTTCACAGATTATTTCTATGATCAGGATCAATTCACTTCAACTGATATTATTGAAATAATTGAGTCTCAGAATGGAATTCATAACGCTGAACATCTTCTTATAATTGACGCATCATTTGGCAATCTTCTTTGGACATCTTATTTCAAGAGGTATGTATACCTAGGTGTTGGCGAGTCCTTCTTTGATGAATTCTCTGATGCTATACAATTACCTGAGGGGACACCTGCTCTAACTGATAATGCCTGCTACCTAGAGAGAAGCATCTTTGAAGGAGCGAATATCAGTATTGGCGATTATTGTAACATATCAGTCGTTGTAGATATACCTTGGTGGAATGAGGTGGTTTTGGAAAGTCGTGAGTTCCTTGTGTTAGGCACATTTGAAACTGACCTGTGGGGCTCAATCGAGATTGAAGGTCACATCTATCCTAATTTGAGAGCAATTCTAACCAAAAATGCATTGCAATCTCAATTTGGTTTTGTTGGAATCGGAGAGAGGAATGGAATCATTGACAGTATTTGGGCAAAGTTTGATAATGCATTCCTTCAGTATTTCAATCCCTCTGAAGCCGAGGAGAATCTTCTGAATGCCAGGAGGAAAATAGAACAAAAAACAGCACCATTAGCGATTATTGGTGAGTATAAAGCTCTAGGTATTGTGCGTGGCTATTCAAGCTGGCAAAGTAGCATGACATCAATCGCAATTGCATTCTCAATACCCACATTAGTCATGGGGATCATACTTGTTCACTACTCTACCAAACTTCTTTCTGATAGGCTTCGCCGCGACGTAGGCATGTTGAGAGTCAGAGGCGCCAGTGGACGTCAATCACTCTGGTGGGTTCTAAGCACGACCACATTCACTGGTATAGTAGGAGGAATAGGTGCGATTCTCATAAGTACATTAGCTGCAGTTCTATCCGGATCGGTTAGAGAGTTGTTCGTTTTTGATCCACTAGCAGAATTTGGCATCGTTCTACACTCCGCTGCAGTAATTGCTGTTTTTCTCTTCTCATTTTTCATTGGTTTTGTAGCATCAACAGCATCAACAATCAGGGTATTGCTTATGATGCCAACCAAGACACACGATGAGATGGAAACAGAAACATCAGAGAGTGAATACATGACCAACCCTTTTGTGGATGTTATTGCCCTCATTTTCTCTGGGATTGTATCTATGCAGTTACTTCTCCTTCTGGGTCAAGGAATGAATGCAAGCTGGCAGATTTTAGGACTTGTAATCTTGATGATTGGCGTGTTTGTGGTTTCCTTCACTAGATTCCTATCTCGTTTCGCAGGACCAATCAAATATCGATTAATGGAAAGGATTCATCGGCGGCAGCTACTTGTAGGCACAAGAGTTGTGGGCAGAACAGCTAAGATGAAAATTAGTAGTGAAGCCCTTGGAGTGATGTTCATCGCATTGGTCTTTACTGCAGGTACATTTTCTGCAATTGCCTCAAGCACAGGATCTATGCAGATACGAAATCTAAGGTCATTTGAAATTGGTGCCGACATTGTTGCAGAAACGCATCCATTTCAAAATAATTTCACTTTAGATATTTTCGATATGATATCTACTATTGAAGGAGTAAAAGAAGCCAGCGCTATGCTAGAGGTTCATGCAACAGTCCACTATTATACTGTAGGTCCTGTTATAACTATTCTTCATGACCGGGTGATAACAGTATATGGCGTGCAACCTAGTAAATGGGCCCATACTGCTTTTCTTCTTCCTTATTTTACTGCTGAACATGAACCTAAAGTTGCATTGGAGATAATCGAAGAGGAAGAGAGTAATGTCATATCATCATTCAAACCTGTATTAGGTTACAATATAGCTCCAGACGGTATGTACAGCAAGATCTATGGAGATCACATAGAGATTGACCTTCAAGATGGAATACCTGAAAACTACCTCAATTTGACTATAATAGATATTATGTCTGAAGACGAGGAGATAGATAGCGCAGCATATATGCCAGGATCTCCCGATAATAGTGATTTTATCATAATGAATCTAGAGCTGCTACATGACCAACTGAATTCAACAAAAGTGAGTAGAATTTATGTCGATATTGAGGAGGGGGCAAATTATACTCGAATAATGGATGACATTAAGAAAATAGCACCTTATAGCTTCTCCATAATCCGCTCCTCTTTACAGGCCATTGATGAGGTCTTTGATTCAAGAGGTGCAAGTACAATTCATGGAATCTACACATTGAATGTTCTTTTCTCTGTACTTTATTTGACAATAGGGATCTCAATTATAGCTGGTGATAAGAACCGCCTGTACAGGAAACAATTTGCGATTCTACGAGCAATGGGGTCCGATTCCACCACAATTCAGTCAGCAATGCTATTTGATATTATAATCAATATCGTTTTGTCATCTGTGATTGGGATGGTGACTGGTCTAGTATTGAGCGGCATGGTCCTAGGAACGCCTCTAATGTATATGGGTGTATCAGAAACCTTGCCCTGGAATCATCTGCCTATTTCACTATCAATTCCGTTCATCCAGTTGGGAGGAGTATATCTTATTGGTTATTCTTTTCCCCTGATTGCCACGCTTCTTGTTACGAGAAGAAATCTTCGTAATGACATCGCTGAAAGATTGCAAGATGCTGATTGATACGCATAAGATATGTGCGAAGTTACTCTTGAAAAATGTTGAACTTTCTGACTTCTTACATAATTTTGATTCCCGAGTTGGTTTGTATTTTTAGCTCTTGATTCTTTCACAATATATCTAATGAAACCATGAGGTTGCAAGAATAATCGATTATATTATGGTCGATGAAAATATTCCATCATCTCTATTGAGCCGGTGATTATTATGGCTGACGAACTGCTCTATAGAATACTCTTTGTTGCACTCTATGCTTTATTTTTCAGTGTCAGAGGATACTATCGATTCGTAAAATCAAGACGCGAAGGACCAGAAATAGTCGATGAACGAAAGCCATTTGGAAAGGCTGAAGCAGTGATGAGCTTTGCAATCATTGGATACTTTGCTTCAATAATTCTGTACCTGCTCAATCAACCCTGGTTTGCATGGTCTCAGTTCCCAAATTATCCAGAATTTGTGCGCTGGGTTGGTGTTTCTTTGGCTCTCATAAGCACACCTTTCCTATGGTGGATTCACAAAACATTGGATCGTCAATATTCTGCCTGTCTGCAGATCAAGGAGAGCCATATGCTAATCACCGAAGGCCCATATGCGCGAGTCCGGCATCCAATGTATACTGTCCTTAATATGTTCTCTTTTGGACTCGCTTTAGTAACTGCGAATTTCCTTGTTGTTGTCTTTGCAGCACTTGTCGTTATTCCATTTCCATTTGTAGCACGGAAAGAGGAACTGATGCTGTTAGAAACATTCGGTGAGGAGTACTCCGAGTACATGAATCGGACTGGTCGATTTTTTCCCAAATTAAGCAAATGATATCGCGTGTCAAATCTAATGGACTAGCTGTCTATCTTACATCGGTCGATAAATCTCAGTGGGCGGGTCAATCTCAACAATTGTTTGATTATCGGTGCTCCAAGATTCAATATTACCTGCCCAACTCGGTTGGATCTCTCCTCTAGGCCGCAGGTAGACTTGCACCCAGTCATGAGGTGCAATCATGACGTGCCACGCAAGCTCCATCTCCCATTGAGCAGACTTGAAGAGATAGTGCCCCACTATCAAGATGCCTGCTCCATTATGGATTGGTGTCCATGAAGTGGTTTCATTGATACCAAACTCTGGGTGAGTCGATTTAAGATAATCAATGAACACATCTTGTTTTTCAAGGACCTCAGTTAGTCCTTCGAAGGTCCAGTTCAAAACATGGAGGAACGCAGAATCATGAGCAACCAACTCTCCCCATGTGAAAACAACCTCGACCTCAATGCACATGTCTATGTGACTTGAATTAGGATAGAGGAACACCTCCAGAAGTGGTGTCTGAAACCAATATCTGTAATCCGTATCTATGGATGCATTAGTCTGAATTACAACATCATAGTCAGTAATTACAGTTGGTGAATCAATCTCAACTAGAAACCATCCAATTTCACCAGGACTTGTGTTTACGTTTTCTGGGATGAAGCTAACATCAAGCCGCACTGGATTTGAATCCAAGTAAAACAAAATTGCTACAAATGCACTAGATATTACAATCAATAATACAACGCCTGCAAGCAAACGCTTGGTATCACTCACTCTCTACACCTGATGCGAATAGGATTTTCGAACAAATAAAATGATACTGAATTCAGCATTCTACAATGGCTATCAAACGAGGTCTCTATAGAAATTCAGCAGGAATTCGAACTGCATGGGTACAACGTTCATCTCCTTGAAGGAGTGACTCTGTCAGTTTGACCTCAATAGGTTGACCCAATACTCCTTCCCAAAGCTGTTTCACCCAACCTCCAGAGCAACAACAGAAGGTTGATGAAATCTCATCATTGCTTCTTTTCACCAGACCACAATGACAATATGCTAGTCGTTTTTCCTCGTTGGTTGTTGCCTTCTTGTATGCCTTAGGATTATAGGGCACTTTAGTTATGTATATCCAATCATTTTTCCTGACCGGATAGTCATAGAACGAACCTCCACCCCACGATGTGTCCTCCCACATCAGTTTCAGAAGATCGTCTAAATTTCCAAGTCGCTCGAGTGCAGCTCTCATCTCCTTGATTCGAGTCTTGGGATATTTGTGAGGACATGTGTCAATCATCACTAGATTTCTAATTTTTTCATCACATAGACTATCGAGTTTTTCCATTGCTGACTTGATCCACCTGGTACGTTCTTCCTTTGCACGCTCACTCGAACCGGATGGTAGCTCATCCCACCCCTTAGCCACAATTTTCCTCACATCTTCTCCTGCTTGCTGTTCCAGGCTTTCAGCAAACTTTTGAAACCATTTCATTTTACTCACCTCATGGGGTTGTGACGGCTCAGAATTGCAATTGATGCATACTGAATATTCATAACCTCCTTTTTGTCTATATAGCTCGCAAGTTCCGAGAATTAGTTCCTCATAAGTGATCACTACCCAAAGATATTTAACAATAGTTAATTATTATCGGAACATGACTGTTTCGGAAAACATTGAATTGGTCAAGCAAGCAACTGGCGCCTATAACAGAGATGGTGCCGAAGGAATGGCAGAGTTCATGGATGATGATGTTGTCGACCACTTTGCTAGTGGTCGAACGCCTCTAGAAGGTAAAATAGCATTTATTGAGGACAACATTGCATTCGCCAAGATCTTCGCGAATCTTCGGGCTGATATTACCAACAGCTTCGGTCAGGATGATTGGGTGTGTATTCAGGGTCATATAACAGGTACTCACCAAGGAACCTTTACACTCCAGAGTGGAAAACAACTCGCACCAACTGGAAAAACCATTCGAATTCCATTTTGCAATGTAATCAAGCTGAAGGATGGAAAGATAGCCGAAATTCACGAATATTTTGATCAGTTGAATTTCATGACTCAACTCGAAGCAGCATAATTGGTTTCTTTCAAGGATCCAATATTACAGTTGTATTATTGAACAGTGTGCATACTGGCTCATTCTATGTAACTATCTTGCGTTATGGAGGGTAAAAATTGGCATCTAACACGGGATTGACACAAGGTCTAGGTAGACGCCTTTTGACCTGGAGCATTCTGAACGTCATTATTGGTGGTCTGTTTTTCTTCATCTCTCCTTTTTCTTTTTTGAAAGGTATTGGCCTTCAGGGAATACTCTGGGGGTTAATTGATGCAGTAATTGCTTTGTTCACTTTATTCAAACAAAATACTCAACTAATAGAGAAAATTTCAAAGGTTCTACGTATTAACATCGTATTAGACATCGGTTATCAACTAGTTGGAATAACATTACTGGTTTTTTTCTGGCAGGACGCTTTTCTCGCTGGGAATGGACTTGGAGTGATTATTCAAGGATTATTTCTATTTTTTTTGGATCTTTATTATTACTTAAGATTCAACCAACTATCTCACAATGGAAAATCATAGTGTCATGTAAATGAATGCTCGGCACTATTTTAGTGCATAATTTATATTCCAGTAGACTGATGTTTCTTGATTATTATGAGTTCTAATGAAACGTATGAAGTACGTTCCAGCGGTGAATCTCCAATTTCCTTTTCTTATTTGAAGAAGTTCAATCTTTACGCTGGCGTTCTTCATCTTTTAACAGGCGTGTTGATGCTCTTCCTAGGTCTTACCTTAGAGTGGTCACAGGATGTATACACTATCTACCTTGATTTTGAGATTATCAGCTTTGACCCATTTGAGTTTCTAGTGCAACCCACACCAGCAGTTCTCTTCACTTTGACTAACATAGGAGTTATACTTGCATCTTTTCCATTGATGTCTGCACTAGCTCATTTTCTCATTGCATTTCCGCTAAATGACAAATATGTGGAGAATCTAAAGAAAGGTATGAATCCCTACAGATGGTACGAGTATTCTGTGTCGAGTTCCGTGATGATTTTCCTAATCACATTTCTCCTTGGAATATGGGACCTCTGGTCACTTGTGATGATTGTAGTGCTCAATGCCATGATGATAATGTTTGGTTATCTAATGGAGGTAATCAATCAATACACCGAGAAAACCAAATGGAGCCCTTTCATTCTAGGATGTGTATCTGGTGGAACTCCTTGGGTAGTGCTATTCGGATATTTTGCTGCTGCAATCAGTGTTGCTGAAACACAGCCGCCAACATTCGTGTACATTATCATTTTCATGTACTTATTCCTCTTCAACATTTTTGCATTGAATATGCTTCTACAATACAAGAAAGTAAGTAAATGGAAGGACTATCTCTACGGGGAACGTATGTACATAGTACTGAGTTTGGTAGCAAAGACATTGCTAGCTTGGATAGTGTTCGCTGGGATCTTCGCACCATTCTGAATTTATTTTATATCTTTTGGCAGTCAATCGACTGCCAACTCTTTCCTTCTAATTTTACTAGAAATCCCTACACCAAATCATTAATATTCACAATAGTTAAAATATTTTGGGGAAGATTCAGATGGCTTTTGATCATGTTTACGAGAAGTATCAACCAACATTCCTTGATCTTGTATTAGCAAGTATAGCTGCAATTGCGATGCCCATTATTGCAGGATACCTCTTTGACTTCATTGGTGCCTTTGTTCCTATGGCAATATACTATGGCTTCTTTGCAATTCTGATAGTGAGATGGCGTAGGGGTAGTCTTGATTACCAGATCCACTGGGGGAATGTTAGAAAGCAATTCAGAAGTTACCTGACCCCTCTTTTCGTTGTGCTATTTCTACTACAGACAATATTGGTCATAACTTCATGGTTCACATTAATACGAGTAGAGATTTTGAATCCTATAGGTTGGATTCTGACTCTTGTGATATGGGCTCCCATCAATGCATTTTCTGAACAGTTGATTTGGCTCTACACTTTCGATTCATTTGCTGAATACTACAAAGAGGGACGGAAACGCTCAATAATGGTCTTTATTGGGGGTGCCCTTTACATCGCTCTTATAGGCATGATTCACGTTTTATTCTGGGCTAAATTTCTGCTTGAGAGCAGCTATCTTTTCATATTTACACAGATATTCTTCATTATACAATTTATCATACCTATCGGATACATCTTCCTTTACAGACGGACTGGTAGTATGTGGCCTCTCGGTATAATTCATGTTTTTCTCAATCTTACGGGTGTGCTTTTCAGCGGTTACTCGATTCTGCCCTATTTACTAATAATAGGGTAGTAATAAGGTTAGACTGATGGTGTTGTGGAAAACTACAATAACCGCGCATAATTGCTTGAATTAGTGTGAATAATATGCCAAGCCCTGAGTGGAATCGCTTCTTGGAGAACTATTTTGGCGACCCCTACATGATGTGGCATGATGGTATTGATGAAAAATCAGTCACTTTTCTGAAGGGCAAGGAGCGAGAGAAGGCCGAGGACATGCTAATTGATTTGCTTGAAGAGGGTAGTCGCTATGGTGCAATAGGTCTCCGAGAATTACGATCAGACAAGGCAGTCCCAATTCTTGAAGTGCTTTTAAACGACAGCCCTGGGACTTTGGCTATTGAAATAGCAGTTGCTCTAAGTCTAATAAAGAACAGCCTTGAGTATGTACCCAAAATAATCACTGCTCTCAAAGAGTCTAGATTCTGGTTTGTTCGGATTGATGCTGCAAGAGCATTAAGACGATTCCCATCTGAAAAGGTCCTTACATCGCTATTCGAAACTGTAGCGAAAGATCCTGACTATTTGGTCCGCAATCATGCTTCAGAAAGCATTCTATTTCTCCATGGTCTCCAACCAAACATTTCCATGCACAAGGAGATCTTTAGACTCATGATTATTGAGTTCAATCCTAAGGATAAGTCCTCCATTAAAGATGCCCTTCGTCAATATCGGAGATGTGCTGATATGATACGCGAATTAGTCGAAAGAGATGGCCAACTACGAAAAGGACCAATAATTGAAGATATATGGCACTGGAAAGATTGATTCAAAAAAGAAAGGATTCCTGTTTTCAAAGAACAGGATTAGATCCCCAACTGTCAAGATATGTGGCGAATTAATATTTCTGAAAGAATCTAAGTACTAAGATACGCTAACACCCTCATCGAATAGAATATTTCAATATCAAGTAGTGGACCATCGACTGAGGGCGTACCCCACACATTGTCATATTTGAACGGCCATTGGTTGTTGAAGACTGTCGCATTAGGCGCAGACATTCGACCATTCAATCCATCTGGGAAATCAATGTCCAACAATACAAGTTCTGGCGACACTGGTCCCAAGACGCGATCGCCAATTTTCAGACTCATTCCTTTTGTTGTAAAATTGACATTCTCAGTCATTTTGAATTGAAAGATACCCGTACCGTAGAACCTACATCTACTACCTGAGATTTTCGCTCCATTATCAACTATGATTATTATATTCAGATTCTCACCAGAGATATATACACTATGAGCCACATCAGTTCCTAGTACGACGTTGATTGTCTTGACACATGTGACACTTCTGAGATGTACTCTAAGAGGCAAGAAGAAAGGATTTGAAACATTCTCGACAGCGTGATGTTTGACAGAAGTATAGTGAGTCACACCTATCCTATACCAAAGACCAGGATCATTAACAAAAGTAATTGTGATATTAGCATCTTCAATTCCAGCGATTGTAAACCGTGTGTTTCTTGCCTCAGATGTAGGTAGCCATGCTTCATAATGATAGGTTGTAGGTGAATTACTTATGATATTCACAAAACCTCCAATTCCAATTATAATTACAACTGCGACAAAAAACACAATCACTTTTTGTTTTTTGCCGTCTTAGGCGTATTGCTAAGTATTGTTAATCACCTTGGAATTTCTACATCTCCTCAAATACAACTATGATTATTCCTCTAAATACTATACGCTAAACGTATATCTAAGGATAATTCCATGATTAGGATATTATTCTGCTATTCAGGAGAGGTTTGAAATTAAGACATGTGCAAAATGCGGGAAAGCAAATGATGTGATGCGTAAATATTGTACTCGCTGTGGAGCCTCACTGCTAGTTAAGGAAGAGGTTTCAACGCCTGAACCTGTTGAAGAAGCTAGGGCGCCTCCAGTATCAGAAACCGGATTCAGTGCGTCCAAAGAACAGCTTGTACGTCCTAGTGATATTGCATCTGAACAAGCTGCACCAGACACATTTGAAGAACCGGTCACTGAACCGATGAGCAGTAAACCTGAAGAAATATCTAGCGCTCCAAAATCCGAACCAATGGATCACGAGAGAGGCCGAGCAGTTGTAAAGGACATTCTCGCTAAGGTAAAAGAAGCAGAGGCTCGTGCCAGGGCTAATGAGGCTGCAGTCCCCTCAGAACCTGATTTAGAACCTGAAGAGGCGATTATCTCAGAAGAGGTAGAGGAAATAGAAGAATATGAAGAAGTCTTGGAAGAAGAGGACGAAGAAGTAGAAGATGAAGAGATAGAAGAGGACGAAGAAGTAGAAGATGAAGAGATAGAAGAGGAAGAAGAAGAGTACTATGAAGAGCCAGAACCTACACCTTCGAAACCGCCAGTGATAGAAAAGCCCGCTCCAATCACTCCTCCCTCGGTTTCTATGGCTCTCGATGAAACTGCAAAAGATGAGAAAGTCAGGATATTAGAATCTGATATCACGACATTCAACATCGAACGTGACCAGCTCCAAACAGAGATGGATAAACTGCGTTCTCGTCTTGATGAAGAAGTGGAACGTTATTTAGTAGTGGCTGAAACCAAGCGTACCCGCTTTGAAAGTCTGGAACGTGAATTGAGTCTTGCGAAGAAAGAGTACAACGACGCGAACAAGGAGTACAAGAATGCAGAAAATCGCAGGAAGAACGAACTCTCAAATGCTGAGAAGAGAATTCGCGACGTGGAAAAACGAATCAAGAAAGCAGAGGATGCCAAGGAAAAGCGTATTCGAGACCTTGAAAAAGAACGTCTGAAGCGCGAAGAAGAAGCACGGAAGACTTAGCCAAGAATCCTGTTATCAACTGCAAATCCAATTAGATTGGATGGTTTCTGAACTCCTTCGTAACTCGTTCCATCAATTCGGAGTCTAAATACAGATCAATGGCAGTCATAGCTAGTGCTTTTGCTGCAGTCAACATGGCTGCGTGTCCTTTCTTGGATGCTGCAGCCACTGCAAACTCTTGAGAATGACCTGCAACACTATTATCACATATCGTGATGTAAGGATGAATTGCTGGAACAACATGACTTACATTTCCAATATCGCTGGACCCAGCTCCGCTACCATTTGGTAGTGGAATGATTGGTTCTCCTAGTGCTTCAAGATTCTTGACAAATGCCTCTCCCATTGCATTATTCATAATCCTTGATTGATATGAAGGTTTGACAACCTCATACTTCAGATTTGCACCAGTCGCACTAGCTGCTCCTTGAGCACAGTTCTCTAGTTTTTTCACCAGCTCAGCGCAATAGTCATCTTCAACTGCTCTTACATAAAACTCTGCAGCTGCGAACTCTGGTACTATATTCGGCTTGACACCTCCGTGGGTGATAATTCCATGAATTCTTGCTGTACTCTTTATATGTTGACGTAACGCATTGATTCCATTGAATGTCTGGATAACTGCGTCAAGTGCATTGATACCCTTCTCAGGGCTTGCAGCTGCATGTGCTGGTTTTCCATGAAACTCAATTTTGACCTCGGTCAGAGCTAGGCCTTTCCGACCTACAATTGTATAACCTGGGGCTGGATGAAACATCATGGCGGCATCTATATCCTTGAACAACCCTGCTTCAACCATTGCTATCTTGCCGCCAATATTCTCCTCGGCAGGTGTACCCATGAAGACTAATGTGCCTGGAAGATCTTTTTTAATTGAACTGAGCGCAAGACAAGCACCAAGAGCAGCTGCGGCAATGAGATTGTGTCCGCATGCGTGACCAATCTCTGGGAGTGCATCGTATTCTCCAAGAATAGCAATTATTGGTCCTTTGGACCTTTCTGGATGAACAGCTACAATCGCAGTTTCCATTCCTGCGACACCATGTTCCACCTCAAAACCTGCTTTCCTTAGTTCATCAACAAGAAGTTGTGCTGCTCTAACCTCCTTAAAGGCAAGTTCTGGATTAGCATGAATCTCATCACTGATGTTGATCAACTGGTTTTGGATGTCATCTACAAATGCGCTTATCTTGTCTTTCCACATAATCATCTCTTGAACTACAGGCAATCCTCATCTTGAAGCTTCCCTTAAGTATGATAGAAACCGCTGTAGTTATTTTCTAATAGAGGAATGTGAGTCCTGAAGTATTGATAACTTATACAAACGGGTGAAGATGTTTTGGAGTTTAAAGACAAAGTTGCCATTGTGACTGGTGCCGCCAGAGGGATAGGTGCAGCTACTGCTTGGGCGTTTGCTCGGAGAGGTGCCATATCAGTAATCGTGGATATCAATGGTGAAGGCGCAAAGAAGGTTGCCGCTGATATTCAGGCCGCAGGCCTAGATGCGATTGCTTACACTGTCGATGTGTCAAACAAACAAGCTGTAGATGAAATGGTCAAAGATGTATTCGAAAAGTATGGTCATATCGACATTCTTGTCAACAATGCTTACATCTCTGGAGGATATGCGATAGTCACAGAAACTTCCCAGGAGACTTGGGACAAGGTAATTGCAGTCAATCTGACTGGATATTTCAATTGCGCAAAAGCTGTAGCAAAGAAAATGATACCTCAAAAATCTGGCAAGATTGTCAATATATCTAGCGGCGCTGGCATCAATGGAAGTCTTTCCTCAGGGGTACAATACCCTGCAAGTAAGGCTGGAATAATCGGTTTGACAAAAGGTTTGGCTGGGGATCTAGCTCCATTTGGGATCAATGTGAACTGTATCACACCTGGACTAATTCGGACATGGGCACCAGAAGAGATGGCTAAACAGGCAACTGGCTGGACTTTGGAAAAAGTTGCACGGTATATAGAGGTAGAGGTCCCCCTAAAGCGAGTTGGGGAACCCGAGGATATAGCTGAAACTGTTGTATTTTTGTCATCAGAAGCTGCCAGTTACATAGTTGGTGAAGTCATCAATGTTGATGGTGGAGGCATGCTTGATTCAGTGGCCAAGAGAGAATCCCTCCTTGGATTTTAATCACTCATGGAATACCGAGTCATATCTGGAATAATTAAGCCTCACCAATTGTTGACTATAATACAAAAGATTTCACAGAAGGTCTTAAATCTCACTTCCCCAAGAGTTACAAAGAATGAAGTATCAACCACACGAGATCGAGTCTAAATGGCAAAAGAGATGGGATTCCTTCAAGGTTTTCGAGGTGAAGGAGGATTCTAGCAGGCCAAAGTACTATTGTTTAGAAATGTATCCATATCCAAGTTCCTCTATACACATGGGTCACCTACGCAACTATTCAATTGGAGATGCATTTGCCCGCTTCAAGCGAATGAGGGGATACAATGTCCTCTACCCTATGGGGTATGATGCATTTGGACTTCCTGCAGAGAATGCAGCAATTGCTCACAATATTCATCCTGAAAAATGGACTTGGGAGAATATTCACGCTATCAAAAAACAACAGCAGCGCCTCGGGCTGTCTTATGACTGGTCCCGTCAGATTCAGAGTATCGATGTTGATTATTATATCTGGAACCAGTGGATCTTCCTAAAGATGTTTGAACATGGCTTGGCATACAAAGAAGAGTCCTATGTGAATTGGTGTCCGAAATGCACAACTGTTCTTGCAAATGAACAGGTTTTGAGTGGAAAGTGCTGGCGATGTAGTTCAAGTGTTGAACAGAAATTCCTTCAACAATGGTTCCTAAAAATTCGCGATTATGCTGACGAGTTGCTTCAAGACCTAGGTATTCTCGAGTGGCCTGAAAATGTGAAAAATATGCAGCGGAACTGGATTGGGAGAAGCGAAGGGTCTACTATCAATTTTCAGATTAAAGACACAGAAGAAATCATTCCTATCTTTACTACTCGTCCAGACACACTCTATGGTGTTACCTTCTTTGTGTTTGCTCCTGAGCATCCACTTGTCGAGAGTTGGATAGTTGGTACTGAATATGACGAACCATTTCAGAGGTTTTTGAAGGATGTTCTCAATGAAGATCGTTTCAAACGAACAGCGGCTGATACTGAGAAACGAGGAATGTTTGTTGGCAAATATGCGATAAACCCGATTAATGGGAATGAAATTCCTGTTTATGTTGGCAACTTTGTGGTTTATGAGTATGGAGCAGGTGCTGTTATGGCTGTACCAGCCCATGACCAGCGTGATTTTGAATTTGCGAAAGAATTCGATATCCCAATTACTTTAGTCATCCAACCGTCAGGAGTAGAATTGAATGAGAAGCAGATGACGCAAGCCTACGAGGGGGATGGGGTAATGGTCAACTCGGGTCCATTTGATGGCTTAGAAAACCGAGAAGCAATGCATGCAATCACAGAACATCTCGAGAAGATGAATGCTGGTGAAGCTACGGTCAACTACAAACTCCGAAATTGGCTAATATCACGGCAAAGGTATTGGGGAACACCAATCCCTATCGTATACTGCGATAATTGTGGCATAGTTCCAGTTCCTTATGCAGAGCTCCCAGTCAAACTTCCTTTAGATGTAACTTTCTCCGGACATGGAAATCCGCTTAAAACCTCGATCTCATTTGTGAATACAACTTGTTACAAATGTGGAGGTAATGCAAAGCGTGAAACTGATACTATGGACACATTCGTTGATTCCTCTTGGTACTTCTTCAAGTATTGTGACCCGCATTCAACAGAACTCCCCTATCAAAAGGAACCCGTTATGTATTGGGGTCCTGTGGACCAATACATTGGCGGAATTGAACACGCAATCCTACATTTGCTCTATGCACGATTTTGGACAAAGTTCACACGAGATATTAGTCTGCATGACTTTGATGAACCATTCATGAATTTACTAACTCAAGGTATGGTAAATAATGCTAGTCCTTTCTGTGAAACCTGTGCAAAATTCCTACAACTTGGCAACTATGACCTCACATCTAAAACTTGTAACAACTGTGGTAATCAATATAGAATGAAGAGCGTTAAGATGTCAAAATCCTTGGGTAATACAGTAAGTCCGGAATCCATCATCGAGAAATTTGGGGCTGATACTGCACGTTTCTTTATTTTGTCTGTAGCAAACCCTGAGAAAGAATTGGAATGGTCCGATCTGGGTGTTGAACACTCATTCCGCGTCTTGCAAAGGACTTGGGAACTTCTTTCAAACCCGCCTAAGAAAGTAAGAACTGAATCTCATATTATTGATACATTAATTCAATACACACTTCACACTACAATCAAAGATACTACCAACCATATTGAAAACTTAGCTCTCAGAGATGCTCTCAACGGAATCATCGGGCTAATAGATACAACCCGGAACTATGGTGACAATGAAGATTTAGGGGTTGACCCAGCTCTTTTTGAGCAATGTAGGAAGACACTTTTGCTTCTATTGACTCCGTTTGTTCCACATTTCACGGAAGAGCTGTGGGAGTTAATTATACAGAAGAAAGATTCAGATCTTTTTATTTCAACAGAGAGCTGGCCAGAGTTCGATGAGAGTTATATCAAGGATGAAGTTATTCAACGATGGACCTACTTTGACCAGCTCGTGGACGACATTAGGAATATTGCAAAAATTCTCAAGCGAGATGTTAGTGTAAAGCCATTTGATAGGATTCATCTGATTGTGTCTGAAAAATGGAAGACTACTGTGATTCAGAAAGCTCTTGATGCAATCAAAAACATGGAACCACCTCAAAAAATCATGCCTGAACTCATGACTGATGAGTCCATCAGACCCCATGGTAAGCAGGTTAATAATTTACTCTCAAAAATAGAGAAAGACCCTGGAAAATTTGAATTACCATTTGCTTCTCCTGATGAAGAGTACCAGTTCTTGAAGGATGTCAAGTTTCTTCTCGAACAACGATTTGGAGCTCATGTCAAATTGGAGTTTGAGAATATGAGCTCGAATACAAAAAAGTCCCAAGCTCTTCCTGGAAAACCTGCTATTGTTGTTGAATGAATTGTTGAAGCGGTCAGTACCCAATTTTTCCGATGAACTAGGAAACCAAGAATGGACTGTTCAACAACCATCTCAAGTCTTTTGATAGTACATGACTTCCGCAATCTTTTCAATTGGCACTATGATCTTGACCTCATCAGTAGCATATCGTGATTTCTCATCCTGATTTGTAGGTCTTAATACCTCAATGTAATTTCTGCCCACATTTTTGATAATTCCTTTTATCACATTATGCAGAGTATCATCAATGTCCACTATTACTTGGACTGGCACTTGATCTGTCATTAGATCCTGTAACTTATTCATCATGTCAGACTAACCTCGTGTATAGCAGTATCCACAAATTCTGACTTATACTTTGAGCTGTAAGAGCTATGATACAGAATATCTAGCAACGTACGGTTTAGACAGGAACTTCCATTTGCCCTCAACTCCGTTGACTCTTGCACCTAATTCGATGTGCAGCATGGCTATTCCACAATCCAGTCTCTTGGAAACCCATCTTCCATCACTTAGGTTATCTGTTCTAATTGTAATGGAATTTTTTTCAATGAGAAATCTCCATGGTTGTCTATTTGCTGCAGATGGGGCTAGTCTTGCTGCTTCTAGAGCGCTGATTATCCAATAAGGATAGGTTTGTGGAGATTCAAGCAATAGGTCCTCAATTGGTTTTCTTTTATGTGATTGAACAATACGAGAAAATGTCTTCTCTGTACGTGACTTCTTTTCAAGACTATAGCCAATTGGTGTTATTGCAAGCACTTGTTCGTTAGGTCGTAACCCTGCAATGTTCGCCACTACTTCACGTCTGAAAAATCCTCCCACCCAACAGTTTTGAATATCCATAGATGTTGCTTCAAGAATAATCCCTTCACCAAGATAGCCTGTAACTTCTTGAACTTCAAGAACTGATGTATCTCCAATAAATGCTATGAAATGAGGAGCATCCTTCACTTTACCATATGAACCAATTGCTCCTTTGAATACGTTCTCTGGTGGATCTTTGACAACAACAGCTCGAGCACCTCTAAATGGTTTGAATTCATTAGCTATAGTTTCTAAACGATGTAACTTGTCTTCAGGTAAAGACTCTCCAGTAAATGCTCTTCGAGAGTGTCTGACATTGATTGCATTTAACCATGAATTGACTGGAATTTCCATTATTATCTGGAGAAATAAAGTATGAAGTTCTTTTCTAATTTTGTTTATGTGTGAAAAATGAATCTGATAATTCTTTTATCTCAGGGAACCACCATTGGAGACCGGTGCTTGAAACTTGGTTATTCGTTTTCCGTCTAAAAGATCCTTTGGATTTCAGGGATTCAAAGTTATTCTAGCTTCTGCACACCATTGCGCCAAGCTCCAATCTTAATTAGTATAGGAAATATAAACTAAGAATATGCCATCCTCAACAAGACCCAAAGTTGTAGGATTAGTTGTAATTCTCATTGTAGTCATTGCTGTGTCTGGATATATGTTAGCTCCTCTCTTGTTCCCTTCTCAATCTGAACAAGACACAGTTACTATACATCTTCTGTACACTGCAGGCGTAATGATCGAATACAACAATACTCGAATCTACGTTGATCCTTGGTTTCTCTTGGATAATTACACTACTCTCCTTGCAGATGCTATTCTCATAACACATCCTCATTTCGACCATTACAATGAAACTTTCATCAACATACTCCAGAAAGATGATACCGTGAATGTCATTCCTGCAAGTATGTCTGCAGAGGTTGCACTACATGATGCTATTGGTGTTGTTCCTGGCGATGTTGTGCAATTAGGAGATATCACTGTAACTGCATTCCATATGTACACTTTAACTGGATCTCATCCGCGTGAGGCAAACTGGACAAGTTACCTGATTGACATTAATGGTTTCAGAATTTTCCATGGGGGAGATGCATTAAACATGTTTGAGTATGAACAATTGACAGGTTTGATTGATGTCGCTCTCCTTCCAATATATGGTTATGGCATGACTGTGGTTTCTTCTATTGAGATGATACAACCTGGGTATTTTATCCCCACACACTTTGATGAGGGTTATGATGATATGTTCTTCACTGTCTATGAAGATGATATTGCATCAGTGTCTGATTGTGAAATTATACGCTTGGAATACTGGTCTTCTTACGCTTTTGAAATCTGATATTTCCCATTTGGCATTTTCCCAATATTCAATGGCGAGCTCCTCTCATCCGATTTCTTTTTGAGAATTCACAATTTGTTTCTTCATTTTTTGAATGAAATATGTCACGCTACCATGAAGGATAGATCCCGAAACCAGAACTATTAGTCCTGCTTGAGCTATACGAATTTCAACTGCAATAGCCGAGTTCAGAAGTACTACCACCATAAATGTGAACATAATCGGCAAAACGAATAGGAAAATTACAGTGATGGTCACAAACTCGACGAAGCTGCTTTTACTCACTCCAAGCACCGAATGGATCTATAACCAAGAGGTGGAATTATTCAATCGGTCAGAGCAAGAATTTGGCAATCTCACCTCACTCTTGATTCCCGAGTAAAGATTCCTTATCCTAGAGAGTATCTCGAATCAATCCTCGAGGAATTAAGATGAAGTATGGAATCAACATCCCTAACTTTGGATGGTTTGGTGATATTCACCTACTTGTCGATATTGCAATTGTTGTCGAAGATGCTGGGTGGGATGGATTTTTCCTTTGGGACCATCTGCTAGTTTTCAAGCAAGAAGATATGGTTACAAAATTTGTCGATCCTTGGATTGCACTATCAGCAGTAGCATGTCAAACTAACAAGATACGACTTGGACCACTAATTACACCTCTACCACGTCGTAGACCTTGGAAAGTCGCTAGAGAGGCTGTATCTCTTGATTATCTCTCAAATGGTCGAATCCTTCTAGGGGTTGGAATTGGTGCACCACCAGATGCCGAGTTTGATTATTTTGGTGAAGCGAGCGACACAAAGATACGTGCCCAGAAATTGGATGAGGGTCTAGATATCATAACTGGTCTTTGGTCTGGCAAACCTTTCTCCTACAAGGGACAGCACTATCAATTGGAAGAGATGACATTCTTGCCCAAACCAAAACAACAACCCAGAATCCCGATATGGGTTGGTGGAGGAGTACCAAATAAGGCACCATTCAGAAGAGCGGCTCATTATGATGGTGTAGCTCCGGTCCATTCAAAATGGCCCGAACTAGTCACTCCTACACTTCTTGATGATGTCCTCGAAATCATCCTGTCTGAGAGAAAGGATCTTGAAAACTACGATGTTGTAGTCTGTGGTGAAACAACTGGAAACGATTCTGCAATAGATCGGGAAAAGATCGAACAATGGACTCAAGCTGGTGCGACATGGTTCCTTGAAGATATACATGGACTTCGTGCAGAAGTTGCCGAGCTTCGAGAAAGGATACAGGCAGGACCACCTGAAGTCTGATAGGTATTTTCTTTGCATAATTCTTTTTAACAAGACAGGCTGGCAGTTGTTATTAGGTTAGGAATATGGGTCGGATCGCCTCATTCTATGGGTTCAGTGAAGACAATGAGCGTATTCTTCGAATTGCCAAGATAATCGTCGGATTTGTACCCATTGTTGTGGCATTTACAACAATGTCTAGCACTTTCTATATGATTTTCGTTGCTGATGCTCTTGGAGGTGGCGAAGGTAGGTTCTTGGAAGGTCTAGGCTTAATTGGCGTATTAGTAATTATTCAGCTTGGTTTCCAAACACTTCTTGATTATCCTACAGGCGCAGTTGGAGATTGGATTGGTCAGCGCTGGATTATATGTTCAGCTTTCGTATGCTATGCGGCTACATTCTTTCTGACCTCATTTCTCACTCCAACAACCCCATTTACGATCTTTGTTCTGGTATATGTCTTCTGGGGCATTGCCGCTTCTCAGGAAAGTGGTGCGTGGATGGCTTGGTTTGATAACAACTATAGAGTTGCCATGCCTACTGACTCTGATAGAAAGGAATACGGAGTATTTCTTGGACGAAGTGGTATGATTATTCAGATAGCTGCAACAGCAATTCTAATACCCGGTAGTATCCTCGCAGTTGTTTTTGGTCGTCAATGGGTTTTCCAACTAGAAGGGATTGCATGCGTTTTCATAGCTTTTCTAACACTGAGATTTGTTCAAGACTTCCCTGAGGTTAGCGAAGCAAGAAAACGACCAACCATGAGTGAGTATACAGACCTTCTAAAGTCTGGAGTTGGTTTCCTATTTACTGATCCCTTTGTGAAGTGGTTTATAATTGGGGGCACTCTAGTAACAAGTGTAATTATTGTTTGGGGGAACCTGATACTATTTCCTTTCTATTTTCTATACCTTATCACTGATGTTGGTGTTGCGAGCTTCCGGACAATTCTATTCTTTCCAAGTGTCTTTACAGAGGAAAGATCCGGTATATGGTCTCGTAGATTTGACCCCCAGAAATGGATTCCTAGGTTCCGATTACTTCAGACCTGCGGATTTCTATTCTTCCTGATCTTAGCCATTGTGATGATAATCTATCCTCCTATTTCCGAGGGTGCGACTATAATTGAAATCCTGCTTCCCTTCACTGACATTATAATCTTGGAGATACCACAGAGGTTCCTACTGCCTATTGTTTTTCTGCTTTGTACTTTCATATTTACTGGTCTTTTTGGAGGGTTCTCAAACATTCTGACACAGAGACTCTTGTTGGATGTGATTCCAAACCGAATTCGAAATAGTGTCTACTCATTGATGCCCACAGTTTCCATGATACTGGCACTTCCTCAAATCGTTGTCATTGGATTTACTATACAGAACTTAGGATTTCCAGTTTCTCTGATGATTTGTGCCCTCCTCTCTCTAATTGGTGTGTTAATGATTCGTAAAGGCTTGTCATATCCGATTCCTGTTCCAGAAGAGGAAACTTGGGGTGCTCCAATGGTAGATGAAACAATTGGGTTTGAAGTAGTGCCCGAAACAGAGTTTGATGACGACTTAGATATGATTTGATGCATCTTATGGACAATTATTGTAAACCAAATTATATTCGAACTCGACTGATACTGTTGAGTTCACAGAAGCCTTCACTATGTGGTAGGGTTGAGTGAACGCCATGGTTACACCACAACCCTCTCCTGGGTGTTGTTCCTTAATATGAACTGTAAGTCTGTTTCCTGATGTTGTAATGTGAGTGATCTCAGCGACATATCCACCAGTTACAAACTCACCAAGAAAGACAGCGAATACAACTTCGTATGTGAAATTCACATAGGGCAGATCAGGAACACCTGTACTTATGTTATTCATGTCTGTCCAAAGTGTTTCCCATGATTCTAGGTCTTCAATTACATAGTTTATTCTACTTTTAATTCCACAGTAAAACCCTTGTTCTATCTCTTCAAAAGGAATACTTGACGGAACAAAACCAAGCTGGAGAGCTATAACAGAGCCAACGATCAATGTACATAGGAAAATCGTTCCGGCTAGCACCCTCCGCTCCATTATGATACAATCCTATTTATTCTCAAATAGTTGGAGAATGATTCTGATAAAATCCTATGCAAATTCGC